>JBIKWW010000305.1:0-4853 GCA_044356125.1 Acidimicrobiia bacterium | reverse complement strand
CGGATCAGCACGGGAGCCGCCCCGGAGGGGGTGGCCGACGGGGCGGCCCGGGGCGACGGCCGACTGCCGCCAGCTCCGGGGGGCCGGGCGGGGGGGACCCGCTCACCGGGGCCGACGGCCGGTCGGCACGGGGATCCGGGTCAGGCACTCCTCCACGACGGCCTCGGCCGAGCCGGGCTCGGTGAACGTCCCGGACCTCCCGCGCAGCAGCACCCGGTGGGTCAGGACGGGCCCGGCGAGGGCCTGGAGGTCGTCGGGGGTGACGTAGGGGCGGCCGCCCATCACGGCCCGGGCCTGGGCGGCCCGGATCCAGGCCTGCACGCCCCGGGGCGACACGCCCAACCGGACCTGCGGGTGCTCCCGGGTGGCGCGCACGATGTCGACGGCGTAGCCGCGCAGGGGCTCGGCGACGTGCACGCCCCGGGTCATCACGACCAGCCCGGCGATCTCCTCGGCCCCGGCCACCGGCTCCAGGCCGGCCACGGGGTCGCCATGGGGGCGGGGGGCGGCGATGTCCAGCTCGTCCTCGCGGGACGGGTAGCCGATCGACATGCGGATCAGGAAGCGGTCGAGCTGGCTCTCGGGGAGCGGGTGGGTGCCGCTCTGGTCGGATGGGTTCTGCGTGGCCAGGACCAGCCAGGGACGGGGCAACCGGTAGGTCACGCCGTCGACGGTGACGGTCCGTTCCTCCATGGCTTCGAGCAGGGCGGCCTGCGACTTGGGCGTGGCGCGGTTGATCTCGTCGCACAGGACGACGTTGGCGAACAGCGGGCCGGGCCGGAACCGGAACTCACCCCGCTCCCGGTCGAAGATGCTCACCCCGGTGAGGTCGCCGGGCAGCAGGTCGGGTGTGCCCTGGACCCGCCGCGTCTCGCCGCCGATGGACCGGGCGACGCTGCGGGCGAGCAGGGTCTTCCCGACGCCGGGGACGTCCTCGATCAGCACGTGCCCCTCGGCCAGCACGGCCGTCAGGAGGAGATCGATGGCGCTGCGCTTGCCGTGCACGATGCCCGACACCGCACCGCGGACCAGGCGCAGCGTGTCGGCCGCCCCGGCGACCTCGTCGTCGGTGGGAAGGCCCGGCCCGGAGGGCGCGCTCCGCTCGGAGGGGCGGTCGAGGGGCCGGGCGGCCGGGGTCATGCTCCCATCCTGGCAGCGTCGGTGGCAGCGCTGGTGGCAGCGTCGGTGGCAGGTCGGGCGCGTCGGCTGCCGCGGACGGGCGGTGCCCCGGTACGCTGGCGACCCATGGACATGGCCTATCCCGCCGCTGCCGAATCGTTCCGCGACGAGGTGCGCGCCTTCCTCCGGGCCGAGCTGCCCGAAGGCTGGCGCGGCATCGGTGCGCTCGACCACCTCGAGTACAACCAGTTCACCGAGACCTGGCGCAAGACGCTGTTCGAGCACGGCTACCTCGCCCCCAACTGGCCGAAGGAGTACGGAGGGGGTGGGTTGTCGGCCCTGGAGCAGGTGATCCTGGCCGAGGAGTTCACCCGGGCCGGCGTGCCCTCGGGCGGGCCCAACGACGCGTTCAGCATCCAGATGCTGGGCAACACCCTGCTCATGTGGGGCAGCGAGGAGCAGAAGCGCCACTACCTGCCGCGCATCCTGTCCGGCGACGACCGCTGGTGCCAGGGCTACTCGGAGCCCAACGCCGGCTCCGACCTCGCCAACCTCGGCACCCGGGCGGTGCTCGACGGGGACGAGTGGATCATCAACGGCCAGAAGATCTGGACCTCGGCCGGCCACCTGGCCGACCACATCTTCGTCCTGTGCCGGACCGACGCCGATGCCCCCAAGCACAAGGGCATCTCCTTCCTGCTGTGCGACATGCGCCAGCCCGGTGTCGAGGTCCGGCCCATCCGCATGCTGTCGGGGGAGAGCGAGTTCAACGAGGTGTTCTTCACCGACGCCCGCGTGCCCCGCACCGAGGTGATCGGCGGCGTCAACAACGGGTGGGCGGTGGCGATGACGCTGCTGGGCTTCGAGCGCGGGGAGGCCGCCGCCACCCTGCCGATCCGCTTCGCCGCCGACTTCGAGCGGCTGCGGGGCCTGGCCGCCGACTACGGACGCACCTCCGATCCGATCTTCCGTCAGCGCCTGGCCGACGCCTACATCAAGACCCGCATCCTGGACTTCTCGGGCAAGCGCGTGCTGACCCGGTTCCTCGGCGGCCACCACCCGGGGCCGGACGCGGCGATCTCCAAGCTCTTCTGGTCGGAGTTCCACAAGGTCTCGACGGAACTGGCCATGGACATCATGGGGCCGCACGCACTGGTGCCGATCGGGCGTGCCCCGGCGAGCTCGTTCCAGACCGACGACGTCGGCGCCCCGAACTCGACCGCCTCGTGGGGCGGCGTGTTCCTCAACGCCCGGGCGGGCACGATCTACGCCGGGTCGAGCCAGGTGCAGCGCAACATCATCGGCGAGCAGGTCCTCGGGCTGCCCAAGGAACCCAAGGCCGACGGCGGCTCCTGGAAGGACACCCAGCGCTGACCGTGACCGGGTGCATGGCAGGCTGACGTCGTGCGTCTCCCGCCCCGGGCCGTGCTGGCGGTGGTGCGCCGGCCGCGGCTGTGGCCGACGGCGCTGCTCGCCGCCGCCCGCCTGGCCGCCCCGGGCTGGTGGCGGCGTTGGCCGCCGGTGCCCTCGCCGCCCGACGCGTACGGTCAGTTCCGGGCCGTGACCGCCCGGGGCGGCACCGACCCGGCCGTGGATCCGGCGGATCTGGTCGACTGGCTGGAATGGTGCCGGACCAACCGCGAGCACCTGCACTAGGTTCGTCCCGTGGCTCGTGCGTTGGTGCTCAATGCGTCGTACGAGCCGCTGTGCGTGGTGCCGGTCCGCCGTGCGGTGGTGCTGGTGCTCAAGCAGAAGGCCGAGGTCGTGGCGGCCAGCCCCGACGGTGCCGTCCGTTCGCAGCGCACGGTCCTGAGCGCCCCGTCGGTGATCCGGCTCGTGCAGTTCGTGAAGGTGCCGTTCCGGGCGACGGTTCCGCTGAACCGCCGGGCCCTGTTCGCCCGTGACGGCCACCGCTGCCAGTACTGCCTGGCCCCGGCGGAGAACATCGACCACGTGATCCCTCGTTCCCGCGGCGGGCTCCACGTCTGGGAGAACGTCGTGGCCGCATGCCGCCCCTGCAACACCCGCAAGGGCGACCGCCTCCTCGAGGACACGGGCATGCACCTGCGCAAGCGTCCCGTCGCCCCGCAGACCCTGACCTGGATGCTGGTGGCCGTCGGATCGGTCCGTCCCGACTGGGAGCCGTTCCTCGGCCTCGGTGCCGGCGATCGGGAAGCCGCCGCGCTGTCGGCATGACGCGCTCGGTGCGCCGGGCCGCCGTCCTGGCCCTCCTCGCCCCGGCTCTCCTGGCTCCGGTGCTCCTGGCTCCGGTGCTCCTGGCTCCGGTGCTCGCCGCGCCCGTCCCGGCCTCGCCCGGTGCCTCGGGGGCGGGGGCTGGGGGATCGGCGGGGGCCAGGGCGCTGGAATGGCGGCCCTGCCCGGGGGAGCGCAGCATGTCCTGTGCCACCCTGGTCGTGCCCCGGGACCACGCCGACCCGTCCGGCCCGACCCTCGGGCTCGCCGTGCGTCGCCTGCCGGCCCGGCGCCCCGATCGCCGCATCGGCTCGCTCGTCGTCAACCCCGGCGGCCCCGGGGGTTCGGGCGTCAACTTCCTGCGCCGGGCCAGCGGGGCGTTCGGGACCCGGTTGCGGGACCGCTTCGATCTGGTCAGCTGGGATCCCCGGGGGGTGGGCGACAGCGCACCGGTCCGATGCACCCGCACCCCTGCCGCCCTCGAGGAGTACCTGGCCGCCGATCCGGACCCCGACACCGCAGCCGAGCGGACCGCCGTCGTCGGCGAGGCGACGGCGTTCGCCGCCGGCTGCCTGAGCGTCACCGGCGCCCCCCTGCTCGGCCGGATCGGCACCGAGGCGACGGCCCGTGATCTGGACCTGCTGCGGGCCGCACTCGGCGACCGCGGCCTCACCTACCTGGGCTTCTCCTACGGGACGCTCATCGGGGCGGTCTACGCCGACCTCTTCCCCCGGAACGTGCGGGCGATGGTGCTCGACGGCGCGCTCGACCCCTCCCTGTCCCTCCCGGGGCGGCTCCGGGCCCAGGCGGCCGGGTTCCAGGAGGCCTTCGGGCTGTGGGTGGCGGACTGCACCCGGACCGCGTCGTGTGCCCGCCAGGTCGGCTCGGACCCCGGGGGGCTGCTGCAGGCGCTGCTCGACGACCTCGAACGCCGCCCACTCGCCGTCGACGGGCGTCCGCTGACCGAGGCGGGAGCCCTGGCGGCGGTGCTCTCCGCGCTCTACTCGCCCCGTTCGGGGTGGCCCCGGCTGGCCCCGGCCCTGGCCGCCGCCCGGCGCGGGGACGGGCGGGCTCTGCTCGAGATGGCCGACGGCTACAACGGCCGGCAGGCCGACGGGTCCTACAGCAACCTGGTCGAGGCGAACATCGCCATCTCCTGCGCCGACGAGACCCTCGCCGGGGGCGAAGCGGCGGTCGAGGGTCTCGCCGACGAGCTCGACCGCGTCTCCCCGTTGTTCGGGCGGCTCGTCGCCTGGTCGGCCATCACCTGCGCACGCTGGCCGCTCGCGGCCTCCGATCCGGCCTTCGTGCGGCCCCGCCGGGCCGCCGGGGCCCCGCCCATCGTCGTCGTCGGCACCCGACGGGATCCGGCGACCCCGCTCGTGTTCGCCCAGGGCCTGGCCGACCAGCTCGCCCGGGGCGTGCTCGTCGAGGTCGACGGCACCGGCCACACCGCCTACCTCGGCGGGGGGACGTGCGTGCGCCGGGCGGTCGAGGACCATCTCCTCGGCCTGGGCACGCCCCGGGACGGTCTGCGCTGC
>JBIKWW010000304.1:0-4864 GCA_044356125.1 Acidimicrobiia bacterium | reverse complement strand
CAAGGGCCCCACGACCGTGGTCGCCGCCCCCGACGGCCGCGTCCACCTGGTCACCGCGGGCGATGAACGCCTGGCCACGGCCGGGTCCGGCGACGTGCTCTCCGGGGTGATCGGCGCACTGCTCGCCCAGGGCCTCGGGGTGTTCGACGCCGCCGCTTGCGGCGCGTTCGTGCACGGCGCCTCGGCCGTCGCCGGTGGCCGACGGACGGGGCTGATCGCCTCCGATCTGCCCGCCCTGGTGGCCGACTGGCTGTCGCAGTGAGCCCGGTGCGCTACCGGCCGACGGTGGCCACCGTCGACCTCGACGCCATCGAGCACAACGTACGTACGCTGATGATCAGCGCGCAGACGGATATGGCCTGCGCCGTGGTCAAGGCCGACGCCTACGGGCACGGGGCCGTCCCCGTCGCCCGGACCGCCCTCCGAGCAGGGGCGCACTGGCTCGCCGTCGCCATCGTCGAAGAGGGCGTGGAGCTGCGCCGGGCCGGCATCGAGGCGCCGATCCTGCTGCTCTCCGAACCACCTCCGGGGAGCGAGGCCGAGGTCGCCGACCTTCGCCTCATGCCCACGCTGTACTCGGAGACGGCCATCGATGCCGTCGCCGCGGCCGCCGCCGCCGCCGGAGGACCTCCCCTCGACGTCCACCTCAAGGCCGACACCGGCATGCACCGCGTCGGGGCCCAGCCCGATGAGATCGTCCCTCTGGCGCGGCGCATCGCCGCCGCCCCCTCGCTGCGACTGGCCGGGACCTGCACCCACTTCGCCGTGGCCGACGCTCCTGACGACCCCTACACCGGCGGCCAGATCGCCCGGTTCGAGCGTCTGCTCGTCGACCTCCGGGCGGCGGGCGTCGATCCCGGCATCGTCCACGCCGCCAACTCGGCCGGTTCCCTGCTGCACCCGCAGGGCCGCTTCGACCTCGTCCGGCTCGGCATCGCCATGTACGGCCTGTCACCCGACTCCGGCGTCGATCCGGCAGCCGCCGGAGTCGAATTGCGACCGGCGCTGCGCTGGACGAGCGCGGTCAGCCACGTCAAGACCCTCCCGGCCGGCGAGCGGCTGAGCTACGGCCTGCGCTACCGGTTGGAATGCGACTCGGTGATCGCCACCGTGCCGGTCGGCTACGCCGACGGCCTGTCGCGACGCTGGTCGTCCGTCGGTGGTGAGGTGCTCCTCGGCGGCCGTCGCCGCCCGGTGGCCGGTCGGGTCACCATGGACCAGATCCTGATCGACTGCGGCCCGGCGGACGATCCCGCCTCGCGGGTGGCGCGCGGCGACGAGGTCGTGCTCATCGGGACCCAGGGCGCCGGGGCCCTGACCGCCTGGGACTGGGCCACCCGGCTCGACACCATCGCCTACGAGATCACGTGCGCCATCGGGGCCCGGGTGCCGAGGGAGTACCACGGTGGCTGAGCGTCGCCGGGCTCCCCTCGTCGCCCTCGGGGCCGGTGTGCTGGCGGCCGCCGGCGCAGCGGCGATCAAGGCCGTCGCCACGGCCGACCGCCGGCGCTCGGGGATCGCCCGACGCGCCGACCGGGCCGTCGTCGAGCACCCGGGCGAGCCCGCCGGCATGCGCCACCACACCGTGACCACCTCCGACGGCGCCCGGCTGCACGTCACCGACACCGGCCCGCTCGATGCGCCCGTGGTGGTGCTGCTGCACGGCGTCATGATCACCTGGGAGGTCTGGCATCCGACCATACGCGCGCTGATGGCCGACCACCGGGTGATCGCCCCGGACTGGCGCGGCCACGGGGCCTCAGTGGCCGGATCGGACGGCTACGGCCTCGAGCTGCTGGCCCGTGATCTCTCGACCATCCTCGACACGCTCGACGTTCGGGGTGCCATCGTCGTCGGCCACTCCATGGGCGGCATGGCCCTCATGCACCTGTGCCGTCGGCCGCCCGACGAGGTCGCCGCCCGGGTGCGGGCCCTCGTGTTCCTCTCCACCGCCCCCGGTGCCGTGGCGCTGGGGCCCGGGGCGGCCTTCTTCGACCAGCTCGCCCGGTTCCTCACCGGCCACGACCGCCTCGCCGGCGCCGCCCGCCTGCCCCCGGGTGACCTCGGGTGGGTGACCGTCCGGGTGGCCTTCGGCGTCCGCCCCCCGGCCGCCGGGATCGCCCTCGTGCGCCGCCTCATCCTGGAGCTGAAACCGACCCCCGTCGCCCGGTCCGTCGCCTCCATCATCGACCACGACGCCACCGGCTGGCTCGGGCAGGTGCGACTCCCCACCGCCGTCGTCGTCGGCACCCACGACCGCCTCACGCCCCTGTCGGCCTCGCAGCAGATCGCCGCCCTCGTTCCGGGAGCCGAGCTCCAGGTCCTCGACGGGGCCGGACACCACGTCATGTTCGAGCGCCCCACCGAGCTGGAGGCGGTCATCCGATCCCTGGAGGCCCGCGCCGCAGGATCGGCGGCGGCCCCGGGAGGCGCCCCGTGATCACCGACGTCCCCGGTGTGCGCGTCGGCCACTGGACCGATCCCTCCGGCCGCACCGGTTGCACCGTCGTGCTGCTGCCCCCGGGCGCGACCGCGTCCGGGGAGGTGCGCGGCGGTGCCCCTGGTACCCGCGAGTGGGATCTGCTGTCGCCCGAGCGCATGGTGCAGCACGTCGATGCCGTGGTGCTCTCCGGAGGCTCGGCCTACGGGCTGGCCGCTGCGGACGGCGTGTCCGCCGCCCTCGGCGCCGCCGGTCGCGGCGTGATGACCGCCGGCGGCCCCGTGCCCATCGTGGTCGGCGCCGTCGTCTACGACCTCGTGGCCGCCGCCGGGGTGCCGCGACCCGGCGCAGGCGCGGGCCGGGCTGCGCTCGACTCCGCCACGGACGGCCCTGTCGCCCTCGGTGCGGTGGGCGCCGGAGCGGGCGCCACCGTCGGGAAGTGGCGTGGTCGCGATGGCGCCACGCCCGGGGGCATCGGTTCGGTCACCCACCGCCACGGGGAGCTGATCGTCAGCGCGCTGATGGTCGTGAACGCGTGGGGATCGATCGTGGCCGCAGGTGAGGAGCCCGACCCCGCTGGGGTGGGCAGGCTGGTGCGCCCCGCCGCCTACGACGGGACCGACCCCCGCACCAGCACCACCATCGGCGTGGTGGCGACCAACGCCCGGCTCACCAAGACCGAGTGCCTGCTGGTGGCCCAGTCAGCCCACGACGGCCTGGCCCGGGCCCTGTGGCCGGTCCACACCACCGGCGACGGCGATGCCGTCGTGGCGTGCTCCGTGGGGGCCGAGGGGGGTGTCGACGCCGACCTCGACGTCGTGCGCATGCTCGCCGTCACCGCCACCGCGGCGGCCATCCGCAGCGCCCCGCCCGACGCGTGAGAACGGGTTGACGAGCCCGGCGAAGCGGCCCCGGCGGTCGGTGAAGGGGCTGGAGCCGCCCGTGCGCTGCCGGTACCACCAGCCCGCCGTGAGGATGGCGGCGACGAACCCCCACCCCACGAACACGTCGATCACGTAGTGCTCGCCCGCATAGACCAGCACGAAGCCCATGGCCAGCGGATAGAGGGCGATCAGCGGCCACACGACCCGCCGCCAGCGTCGGGGCACGAGCATGGCGAAGAAGCAGGCCACCATCAGCGCCTGCGCGCTGTGCAGCGACGGGATGGCGGCGAAGGGGTTGACGGTGCGCTGGCCCTTGTCGATGGTCGAGGTGACGAAGCGCAGCCCGATGCGGGACCAGCCCCGGCCGGCGATCACCCGGGGGAAGCTGTCGATCAGCCCCTGGCGGGCGGCGTACCAGGGTGGGGCCGTGGCGAACGCAGCGAAGACGGCACAGGCCGCGAAGTTCAGCGCCACGAAGCTCGACGCGTACCAGCGCCAGATCCGCTTGCCGACCTTCCACAGGACCCCGGCGGTCAGGTAGGGCAACAGGAAGTGCGACATGTAGACGACCGAGGCGGCGACGTCGTACCAGCGGATGTGGTCGGGGTCGAACAGGTGCCGCTGCAGCCACGCCGAGGGCAGCGTGCCGAAGCCGATGATCTTGTCGATCTCGAGCTGGGGGGTGACGATCACCGGTCGCTGCAGGCGGAACCCGATGGACCGGGCGAAGTCGTAGAGGTACAGCGACAGCAGGAACGGGGCCCAGCAGAACAGGATCGTGGGGATCTCCCGCCAGGGCCGGCCGATGACCGTGACCACGAGGAGCCCGACGATCCAGGCGGCGATGATCTCGCGGTTGATCGGCACCCGGCCGATGGCGTCGGCCACCGTGCGGCCGGTGGGCCCCTTGGCCGCGCCGAGGCGGTTGGTCCACAGCAGCGTGAGGGCGACGTAGCCGAGCATCACCGACCAGCGCACGTAGCGCAGGTCGATGCGCCGGGATGCCGTCGCGACGGCCGACCGGGCGGACCCGAGCTCGTGACCGGAGGTCGACGCTGACATGGCCAAAGGGTAAACCGCCGGTATCGGATGCCGGACGCGTCAGCATGGTCGGATGAACGGTCTCGCGGCCCACGGCTCCCGCCTGCTCGACGGACCCGCCGACACGGCCCGCTTCGCCGCGCAGCTCGCCGGCGAGCTGCGCCCCGGTGACGTCGTGCTCCTCGTGGGCGACCTCGGGGCGGGCAAGACGACGCTGGTCCAGGGCCTGGCCCGGGCCCTCGGCAGCGACGACGAGGTGGTGAGCCCGACCTTCACGATCATGCGCCATCTCGGCGTCCGGTGGGCCTCCGGGGTGCCGGGCACGCTGCTGCACCTCGACGCCTACCGCCTCGGCGGGCCCGGCGACCTCGACGAGCTCGGCCTGTTCGAGCTCCTCGACGACGGTGCGGCGGCCGTCATCGAGTGGGGCGACGTGGTCGAGGCGGCCGTCATCGGACTCCCCCGGGTGCTGCGCGTGGAGCTGACCGCCCCGGCGGGC
>JBIKWW010000303.1:0-4883 GCA_044356125.1 Acidimicrobiia bacterium | reverse complement strand
GTCGCGGGAACCTCTGGCGCATCCACTTCGCCTGCTGGGCGAACTCGCGGTACTCGTGGATCTCGATCTCCTCGAACGCCCCCTCGGCCAGTGAATCCCGTTCGTCCTCGTCGACGCGCATGGCGGCGTCGACGATCAGTTGGTCGAACATCACGATCGGCTCCTCGGGGCGGCCCGTGACGGGGTCGATCCGCTCCGGGTCGAAGTCGCCGGGGATCACGTAGACCTCGGAGACGGCGACGGCATCGGCCAGGTTGTTGTAGATCTGCTGGAACGTCTCCCTGCTGTCACCGACCAGGGAGACGCCGTGGCGGTCGACGGCCCGGACGCTCGGGAGGGCGGCCAGGGTGCGGAGATCCTCGTAGACGTGCTCGAAGAGCTGCTCGACCGGCCGTAGGGCCGTCCTGGTCTCCCGGTCTGACTGCGTCCGGAACGAGCCGAGCGCCAGCACCCGCCGACGCTCGCTCTCCACGTGGAGCACGGCGCCGAGCAGCACACCGATGAGCAGGATCAGCGCGAGCCCCCCGATCGTCGGGCGATTCACCCGTCGCAAGGCCCGAGGGGCGCGGCGCAGGGCTGATCGGACCCCTGCGAACCGAGCGAGGAACTCACCCATCGACTGCTCATCGGCAGCGGAGCCGTTGACCTGTAGTCACGACCCGCGGCTCCGGAACCCCGCTCCGCAACCGGGCTCAGGGCGATCGACGCCGATAGACCTCCGTGGTGGCGGCTCCGGTCGGGTCGGTTCGAGTGAGCCGGACGTCCGAGCCCGTGACGACGTAGTCGATCCGGTACACGCCGCCTCCGAGGGTGTACTCGAGACGCGACACCGTGCCGTCGGTGGTGAAACCGGTGATGACCGCACCGCGGAGCGGTTCACCCGGTGGCCGCACCGGGGGCGTCACCGGCTGAGGTTCGACGCCGTCGTTGCGGACCGTCACCTTCCCCCGCAGACCCCCATTGATGTAGGGGAACGCAAGGGTGGCGTGGTAGTGGTACCCGTCAGTGGCATCAGCATGGCCGTTGAATTCGTCGAGGGGTCGTACGGCACTCCCGTCGGGTTCCGTCAGACCGTAGAGCGGGTACCCGTCCATCGCGAAGGCGATGGGTGTCGCCGGCCCGGTGACGGCCTGCAGGTGCAGGGGTGCGACGTGGTAGTGGTAGTCGTCGGCCCGACCACAGTGTCCTCCCCACTGGTCGAGCTCGCCGAAGAGGAAGGCGTCCTCGCCCCGGTTGTTCAGGGCATTGAAGATCGGGACGCCGTTGACGGCGAGGGCGATCGCGCCGCGGTACAGAGCGCGGCGCCCCGAGATCGGGCTGTCCGACAGGGAGCCGTGGAGCGGCAGACGGAAGGCGTTCGACCCGGTGAATGGCTGCGGAAGGGGGACCTGCTGCTGCCAGCTCCGGATCCCGATCATCATCGGGTGCTGCGGGAGACCGCTCGACTCGACGATCACATCCGTGCTGGTGCGCGTGGCGCGGACCGTGTCGGGGAACAGCGACCAGGGATCGCGGGCGGCGGCGGTCGTCGACGGCCCACCGGCTCTCGTGGTCGAGGTGGGCCGGGTGGTCGCGGTGGGCCGGGTGGTCGAGGTGGGCCGGGTGGTCGCGGTGGGCCGGGTGGTCGCGGTGGGCCGGGTGGTCGCGGTGGGCCGGATCGACCGACGCGCCGTGGTTCGGGTGGCCGCCGCCGATGCGACGCCGGGGATCAGCGGCGTCAGGAGCCCGGCGCCGAGGAGGTAGACGAGCCGGCGGCGCGTGAGCTCCTCCGGACCGAGCACGTGATCGTGATGGTGGTGGTCGTCGTCGTGGCGGTGCATCGGGTGTCCTCGTCGTGTCGCAGGCGGTCGTGTCAGGCGGTCGTGTCAGCGGCCCACGGCCAGCGGCCCACGGTCAGCGGCCCACGGTCAGCCGGAAGAGCACGGTGTTGTCGACGAGCAGGTCAGGACCCCAGATGAACCGGGCACTGCCCCAGTCGTAGCGGTCGAAATCGTCGGCATGGGGCTGAACTTCCTCGCGGGTGTGCACGGTGGCGTTCGCCCAACCGGAGTCGTCGAAGTCCGGCATCGTCCAGTTCGCCGGCACGCTGGAGTGTTCGACCACGCAGCGGGCGGGAGTCGCCAGGCACTCGTCGACGTTGAGCGGTCCGCGTTCGACGACCTTCACCTTCCAGTCCGTCGACGACGCCACACCGTTGGCGAACTTCACGATCAGCCCGCCGTCACCGACCTTGGTGTTGTCGTACTCCGGGCCCGTCACGGGGTCGGCGTAGTCCTTGGCGATCACCGCGATGGTCAGTGGCAGGGTCGCGCTGAAGGCCACGGGGACCACTTCGAACGGCTTGAAGGTGGTCGGATCGGTCGCCACCACTCGTCCGTTCACGGAGAGCTGGAACCAGTTGTCGGCGTAGATCCAGCCGCTGACCGCGGCCCCTCCACCGGATCCGCCCGATCCCTGAACCGATCCCTGAACCGATCCCTGAACCGATCCCTGAACCGACCCCGGAGTCGGGGCGACGTTGGCACCCGTGCTCCTGTCGCCCCCCGTTGCCCCAACGGGGGGCGACGTCAGCCTCTGCGGCGGGCACCGCCACCACTGCGGCCGCTCCGGCTTTCACCCAGATCCTGGGTCGGCCCACCGACCGGTCCGTGGCCCTCAGCGTCCTTGCCGACCGGGCGGTAGACGTCGCCGTGGACGTGGGACCGGGCACGGCCAGGATGGCTCCTGTCGGACCCGTCAGGCGGTTGACGGCAGGAGCTCCCGCGACGATGGAGATCGGCGGACTCGCTGCCGACCAGTCCTACAGCTACCGGCTCCGGACCCGCACCGTCGGGGCACGGTCGTACTCCCCCGGGCCGGTCCGCCGCTTCCACACCCAGCGGGCCCCGGGCGCAACGTTCGTCTTCACCATCGACGCCGACCCGCATTTCGGCGACGAGCGCTTCGACGGCGAGCTCTACACGACCACGCTGCGCAACGCCGTCGCCGCCGCACCCGACTTCCACGTCGACCTCGGGGACACCTTCATGACCGAGAAGGGTCGACCGGCGACCGAGGCCGAGGCCACCCCGTCCTTCACCGGCATGCGCCCCTACCTCGGCATCATCGGGTCCGAGGCTCCGCTCTTCCTCGTCAACGGCAACCACGAGGCCGAGCTCGGGTGGCTGCTGGGTGCACCCGCCCAGCGCGACCTGCCCCGTTTCGCCACGGTGCTGCGGCAGCGCTACTACCCCTCCCCGCTTCCGGGACCCGACGGCTTCTACAGCGGCGCCACCGCCATCGACCCCGTTCTGGGGCACCTCGCGATGCCTTCTACTCGTGGACGTGGGGCGATGCCCGTTTCATCGTGCTCGACCCCTTCTGGTACACGACGCGCAAGCCGACGAGGGAGGACCGCCGCGGATGGGACTGGACGCTCGGTCCCGAGCAGTACCGATGGCTCCAGACCACGCTGGAGGCGAACACGAAGCCCTTCACGTTCGTCTTCATCCATCATCTCGTCGGTGGGGTTCCCAGCGAGGCCCGGGGTGGCATCGAAGCCGCGGACCGCTACGAATGGGGCGGCCGCAACACCGACGGCACCGATGGGTGGGCCGCCAATCGGCCCGGTTGGAGCGCACCCATCCATCAGCTGCTGTTACCAAACCTTGTCACTGCCGTCTTCCACGGTCACGATCACGTGTACGTGCACCAGGAGCTCGACGGCATCGCCTATCAGGAGACGCCTCAGCCGAGCACCACGAACTACCGCAGCGAGCGTCTGGCTGCGGAGTACGGCTACGTCAGCGGTGACGTGCGCTCCAGCTCCGGGCATCTGACCGTGACGGTCGCACCGGACCGGGCCGTGGTCCGGTACATCCGCGCCTATCGGCCCGTCGACGAAGGGCCGGGGCAGCGCAACGGGAGCGTCGATGACACGTACACGCTCGTCACCCGGCCGAGGAGCGCGTCGTGAGCAGCGCGACGCAGCGATCGCGGCGGATCGGACGCGTCGTCGCCCTCTTCGTGGTCGCAGTGGCCACGTTGACGGCCGCTCCGGTGTCGGACGCACAGACGTCCCCGCCGGGAGCGCCACTGAAGGTCGAAGCGTTCACCCAGGTCCTGGGGCGCCCGACGAACCGGACGGTGGCGCTCAGCCTGCTCAGCCCGATCGATGTCGAGGCCACGGTCGATCTCGGCACCACAGCCGGGCGTTGGTCGAAGTCGACCGCAACGGTGCGTCTCACCGCGGCCTCCCCCAGCGTCGTCGAGCTCACCGGGCTCAGTGGCTGAAGCAGACGCTCGAATCCAGCTCGGCCACGTACACCTTCGTCTTCGAGCACCACGTCATGGGGACCGGGCGGGGCGGGATCGAGCTGGCCCGGCTCTACGAGTTCGGCGGCAGGTCCCCGAACGGGGCCGACGAGTTCGCCGCCCGGCGCCCCGGCTGGGAACTCCCGATCCACCAGCTCCTGGCCAAGCATGGCGTCACCGTCTTCTTCCAGGGCCACGACCACCTCTACGCGCGCCAGGAGCTCGACGGCGTCACCTACCAGTCCACGCCGAACCCCGCCGATCCGACGGGGACGGCGTTCAACCGTGAGGCCTACCGGAGCGGGACGATCCTCCCGAACTCGGGCCACCTCCTCGTCACCGTCGCCCCGACCGGGGTCACGGTCCGCTCCGTCACCTCCACCCTCGACCGGACGGCGGACGGGCTCATCGACGGCCCGGCGGCCGACTCGTACACGATTGCGCCGCGGCCGCTGCCACGCCGGGGGTGACGACCCGCGCCCGGGCACGTGGAGCAGCCGGGGGTTAGCATGCCGGAGCACCGCGTCACTGCGGATCTCTCCTGGAGGTCGAGATGGTCGAAGGTGCCGAGCCGCTGCTGTCGACGGTCT
>JBIKWW010000302.1:0-4886 GCA_044356125.1 Acidimicrobiia bacterium | reverse complement strand
CCGGCGGGGCCCACGGCGAGGCCGACCACGGGGGCGGGATCGCCGACCTCCGCTACGAGGTCATGTACCTGCTGGAGGCCGACGACGACCGCATGGGCGGCTTCAAGGAGGCGTGGGCCGCCCTGGGCGACTCGATCGCCATCGTCGGCGGTGACGGCCTGTGGAACTGCCACATCCACACCGACGACATCGGTGCCGCCATCGAGGCCGCCATCGACATCGGTCGCCCCCGCCAGATCCGCGTCACCGACCTCCTCGACCAGGCCCATGCGATCGCCGAGGAGCGCTGGGTGCGCGAGGCCACCGGTGACGCCCTGGTCGAGGAGCCCCCCCACGTGCACCAGCCGGCCGAGACGGCCATCGTGGCGGTGGCCACGGGTGAGGGCATCAAGCGCCTGTTCTGGTCCCTGGGCGTGCAGCAGGTCGTCACCGGCGGGCAGTCGATGAACCCGTCCACGGCCCAGCTCCTCGAAGCGGTGGAGGCGTGCCCGGCCGACTCGGTGCTCATCCTCCCCAACAACAAGAACATCATCCCCGTCGCCCAGCAGGTCGACGCCCTCACGTCGCGCTCGGTCGTCGTCCTCCCGACCACGGGCATCACCGAGGGTCTCGCCGCCGCCATGCAGTACGACCCCGCCGGCCCGCTCGACGACAACGCCGAGGCCATGAGCGAGGCCGCCCGGTCCGTCGTCAGCGGCGAGGTCACGACCGCCGTGCGCGACAGCGCCAGCGACGCCGGGCCCATCCGCGTCGGTGACGTCATCGGCATCGCCCGGGGTGGGGGCATCGTCGCCGTGGCTCCCGACCTGGTCGCCGCCGCCACCGCCCTGCTCGAGCGCATCGTGACCGACGCCCACGAGATCGTCACGGTCATCGAGGGCGACGGGTCCAGCGCCGCCACCACCCGGGCCATCACCGAATGGCTGGCCGACCACCGCCCCGGCTGCACGGCCGAGGTGCACCACGGAGGCCAGCCGCTGTACCCCTACCTGTTCGGCGCCGAGTAGGGCCATGGCCCGGCGGCTGCGCCAGCTGCAGGGGCTGCCGGTCTCGCGCATCGAAGGGATCGGGCCCCGGCGCCTCAAGGGGCTGGAGGAGATGGGGATCACGTCGATCCTCGATCTCATCTCGCACTACCCGCGCCGCTACGTGGACCGCTCCAAGCAGGTCCCCATCCGGGAGCTCGAGATCGGGGCGGAGGCCCTGGTGATCGCCACGGTCCGGCGCGTCGAGTCCCGCCAGACCCGGCAGCGCCGATCCCTGATCGAGGTCGACGTGAGCGATGCCTCGGGGGTGCTGCGCTGCGTGTTCTTCAACCAGCCGTGGCGGTCCAAGCAGCTCGTCGCGGGTACCGAGGTCGCCCTGTTCGGGCGGGTCGACGCCTTCCGCGGCCTGCGCCAGATGACGAGCCCGGTGGTGGATCTCCTGGGCGATGCGACCGGTCGCATCGTGCCGCTCTACCCCCAGTCCGACAAGGCCGGGCTGTCCACCTCGGAGCTCGGACGCTGGATCGCCGAGGCGCTGGAGCGCAGCGGCGAGTTCGCCGAGCCGCTCCCCATCCGCTGGCGCCGGGAGCTCGGCCTCGACGGCCGCGACGAGGCGATGAAGCAGATCCACTCGCCGGAGTCCATGGGCGCCGCCCAGTCGGCCCGGCGTCGGCTGGCCTTCGACGAGCTCCTCCGGCTGCAGCTCGTGCTCGTCATGCGCAAGCGGGCCGTCGAGCGCGACGCCGTGGGCATCCGCCACCAGCTCGACCCCGCCGGCGGATCGCTGGTCGATCGCTTCCACGGCGCCCTCCCGTTCCCGCTCACCGGCGCCCAGCGGCGCGCCGTCGACGCCATCGGTGCCGACCTCGCCTCGCCCCGGCCCATGCACCGCCTGCTGCAGGGCGATGTCGGTGCCGGCAAGACGATCGTGGCCGTCAGCGCCATGCTCGTGGCCGTCCAGGGCGGGCACCAGGCGGCGCTCATGGCCCCGACCGAGGTCCTCGCCGAGCAGCACCATGCCGGGATCCGTTCGCTCGTCGAGCGGGCGGGCCTCGTCGTGACGGCGGGGGAGGGGTCACTGTTCACCGACCGTCCGGTGTCGGTCCGGCTCCTCACCAACCGGACCGGCGCGGCCGAGCGTCGGGAGCTCGCCGCCGGACTCGAGAACGGGACGGTCGACATCCTGGTCGGCACCCATGCGCTCATCACCGACGCCGTCCGCTTCCGCTCCCTCGGCGTGGTGGTGATCGACGAGCAGCACCGCTTCGGGGTCGAGCAGCGCGCCGCGCTGCGGGCCAAGGGCTCGGGCTCGGATCCCGACGTGCTGGTGATGACGGCCACCCCGATCCCCCGAACGGCCGCCATGACCGTCTACGGCGACCTCGACACCACCGTGCTCGACGAGCTGCCCCCCGGCCGGACCCCGATCCGGACCCACTGGTGCCGCAGCGAGCTCGAGGAGGCCAACGCCTGGGCGCACGTCCGTGACGAGGTGGCCGCCGGCCGTCAGGCCTACGTCGTCTGCCCCCTGGTGGAGGGTTCGGAGAAGATCGAGGCCCGTTCGGCCACCGAGACGTTCGAGGAGCTCGAGGGCGGCCACCTCCACGGCCTGCGCCTCGGCCTGCTGCACGGCCAGCTCCCGTCGGGGGAGAAGGACGCCGTGATGGACCGGTTCCGGCGCCGGGAGCTCGACGTGCTGGTGGCCACGACGGTCATCGAGGTCGGCGTCGACGTCCCCAACGCGACGGTGATGGTGATCCTCAGCGCCGACCGCTTCGGCATCGCCCAGCTGCACCAGCTCCGGGGCCGCGTCGGCCGCGGGGCGGCGGCGTCATCGTGCTACCTGATCGCCGAGGCGAACACGCCCGACTCGCAGGCCCGGCTCGAGGCGCTGGAGGCGTCGACGGACGGCTTCGAGCTGGCCGAGGTCGATCTCGAGCTGCGCGGCGAGGGGACGATCCTGGGGACCCGGCAGAAGGGCCGGACGGACCTGAAGCTGGCGTCGCTGCGCCGTGACCGCGACCTCGTCGCCGAGGCCCGGCGGGTGGCGATCGCCATCGTCGACGCCGATCCGTTCCTGGCCGCCACCGGTGAGCACGCGCTCCTGGAGGACGAGATCCGCCTCTTCGTGGATCCCGACGAGGCCGAGTTCCTGTTCAAGAGCTAGGTCCGGGCCCGACCGACCGTCAACCTTCAAGACCGACCGGCGGGGTGTCGATATCGCTCCCGTGGTTCAGGGAGGCGAGATCGCTCTCGGCGCGGCGTCGTCGACCGGAGCAGCGAAGCACTGGGTGGTGGTCGGCGGCGGCATGGTCGGCTGCACCCTGGCCCTGCGCCTGGCCGGGCACGGCGAGCGGGTGACGCTGCTGGAGCGGAGCCCCACGATCGGCGGCCTGGCGTCGGCCTGGAGCGTCGGACCGGTCACCTGGGACCGCTATTACCACGTGATCCTGGGCTCGGACAAGGCCTGGCGCAGGGTCCTCGACGAGCTGGGGCTCGACGCCGGGATCGTCTGGCGGCCCACCCGCACCGCGGCCCTGGCCGACGGACGCCTCCTCGGGGTGTCCTCGCCGCTCGAGCTCCTGCGCTTCGACCCGCTCACCCCGCTCCAGCGGATCCGCCTGGGGGCCACCCTGGCCTGGGCCACCCAGGTGCGCGATGGCCGGGCCCTCGAGCAGGTGCCCGTCGAGCGCTGGCTGCGGCGGCTGTCGGGGGACTCCGGTTTCGAGCGCTTCTGGAAGCCGCTGCTGCGCGCCAAGCTCGGTGACGCCTGGCCCGACGCGTCCGCCTCGTTCATCTGGGCCACCGCCCAGCGACTGGGGCGGGCCCGGAGCAACGGCCTCGAGGCCGAGCGCTTCGGGTACGTCCCCGGCGGGTACGCCCGCATCACCGACCGGTTCGCCGAGCGCCTCGCCGAGGTCGGGGTCGACGTGCGGACCGGGGTCGCCGTCGAGGGCGTCCGCCGCGGCCCGGACGGCGTGGCGGTCCAGACCGGTGCGGGACCGCTGGCGGCCGACGAGGTCGTCCTGACCACCCCCGCCTCGGTCAGCGCCCGGCTCGTCCCCCAGCTCAGCGACCGGGAGCGGGCGCTGCTCGGCCAGATCCGCGAGCAGGGCGTCGTCTGCGTGTCGCTCGTGCTCGACCGCCCGCTGACCGACGCCTACCTCACCTACCTGCTCGACGAGACGATCCTGACCGGCGTCGTCGACATGTCCAGCTTCGTGGCCCCCGAGCAGCTCGGTGGTCACGGTCTCGTCTACCTCCCCCGGTACTGCCCGGCCGACGACGCCGCGTTCAGCGAGCCCGACGACGTCGTCATCGCCCGATTCACCGACGCCCTGCGCGCCGTCTATCCGGACTTCGCCGATCGCACGGTCGTCGCCGCCGCCGTCGCCCGCGCCCCCCAGGTGTTCTCGATCCCGACCCTCGGCTACTCGGATCGGGTGCTGCCCTTCACCACCACCGTGCCCGGCGTGCACCTCGTCAACGCCAGCCAGATCGTGAACGGGACCCTCAACGTCGACGAGAGCGTCCAGCTCGCCGAGCGGGCCCTCGCCGCGATCACCCGCCCTTCCGCTGCCGCCGCCCGCCCCGCCGCCCGCCCTTCCGCTGCCGCCGCCCGCCCCGCCGCCCGTCCTGCGACCCTCTCGTCGGGGGTGCCCCGCCCCGTCGCCAGCCTCAGCCTCGATCTCGACAACGAGTGGTCCTACCTGATGACCCACGGGAACCCGGCGTGGAGGACCTTCCCGACCTACCTGCCCGTCGCCGTGCCCCGCGTGCTCGACGTGCTCGCCGATCTGCGGACCGCGATCTCGTTCTTCGTCGTCGGGCTCGATGCCACGGTCGACGCCAACCGGGAGCCGATCGCCGCGCTCGCCGCCGCCGGCCACGAGATCGCCA
>JBIKWW010000024.1:0-16416 GCA_044356125.1 Acidimicrobiia bacterium | reverse complement strand
AACCCCGTCGGGTTCCCGAATCCGGTGGGGTTCCCGAATCCGGTGGGGTTCCCGAATCCGGTGGGGTTCCCGAATCCGGTGGGGTTCCCGAATCCGGTGGGGTTCCCGAATCCGGTGGGCCAGGGGAGCATCACCACCGGCCGGGCACCGCGCTCGACCACGGCGACACCCGTCACGCCACCCCTGCGCGGCCGTCCGTGGCCGGCCCCGGCCGTCCCCCGGGGCCCCTCGGGGCGGGTCGCGCGGGCCCTCGGCAACCAGGACCGGCCACGCGTGCTCATCGTCGACACCGGCATGGTCAAGCAAGGCAACCAGTTCGCCCCCGCGGGCAACGACTTCGCCTTCCTGTGGAACTCGGTGGCCAACAGCGATGACGGGTCCGCCTGGGACGGCAACCACGACGAGGTGCTCGATCCCTTCGCCGGTCACGGCACCTTCATCGCCGGCCTCGTCGCCGACCTGGCTCCCGGGTCGCACGTCGCCGTCGAGTTCGGGATGTCGACCTACGGCGACACCGACGACGTCCGGATCGCCCAGAGCCTGAACGAGCGCTTCCCGGCGGGCAAGCCTCCCGCCTACGACATCGTCAGCCTGTCCTTCGCCGGCTACTGCCAGGACGACGACCCACCGCTGGCCCTCTCCGAGGCGATCGCCCGTATCCAGCTCGACGCCCACGCCCAGGCCGGCACGACACCGTCGAGCGGGCTCGCCGACGAGCACGTCGTCTTCGTCGCCTCGGCGGGCAACGACGGCTCGAGCCGCCCGACCTGGCCGGCCGCGTTCGAATCGGTCATCGCCGTCGGCGCGGTCGGCCCGAACGGCCCGGCGTGGTTCAGCAACTGGGGACCGTGGGTGAACGCCTCGGCGCCCGGTGTCGACGTGGTCAGCACCTTCTTCGACTTCCAGGAGACGGGCCCGATGGAGGCGGCTCCCGACTTCCGTGGCTGGGCGGCGTGGAGCGGAACGTCCTTCGCCGCCCCCACGGTGGCGGCCGCCATCGCCTGGGAGTGGATGGGCCGGAACTCGCAGGGCTCGGTCGGGGCGGTCGCCTCGTGGCTCCTCCAGCGCGACGGGCTGTTCCGCCACCCCTGGTACGGCACGATCTTCGGGGCCTGACCGGGTCGTCCGGGCCGGTGGGTCCGGGCTGGTGGGTCCGGGCCGGTCGCGTCTGCGAACGGGTCGTCAGGCGCTCAGGCCGGTCACCCACGGGGTCACGAACGTGCCCTCGGGCGTGACCACCTTCAGCCGGAGCGGAACCCCCATGGGCTGGGCGAACTCGGCGTGCCCGGCGGCGGTCACGAACTCGTGGTTCCCCGCCGGCGACTCCACGAGGCAGGTGAGCTCCAACGGCGGATCGAGGCTCACCACGGTCTCGGACTCGCCGATGCTCAGCTCCACCTGAACCGGACCGGTACCGAACCGCACGGCGCGCCGGGCCGAGGCCGTGCTGCGGACGGCGCCCTCGAGCCGGCGGGCCCCCTCCTCACTGGCGGAGTCCGACAGCAGCTCGGCCAGCAGGTCGTTTCCCGGACGCCACCGGATCGCCTCGCGCGCCAGATCACGAACCGAGTCCGGGATCGGAGGGAGCCGGTCCTCGAAGGAGACGCCGAGGGCGCGGAGCACCTCAGCATCCGTGAGGCCGTCCGTGAGGCCGTCCGTGAGGCCGTCCGTGAGGCCGTCCGTGAGGCCGTCCGTGAGGCCGTCCGAGGCGTCACCGGTGGGGTCGACGGGCAGGTCGGTGTCGCTCACGGCTGCTCCAGGAGGACGCGGATGGACGGGTGCTTGCGGAGCTTGTCGAGGCAGCGCCGACGGGTGGGGCCGAGGGCACCGACGGGGCGACCGAGGGTCTCGCTGGCGGCGCGGTAGCTCGCTTCGGGGTCGATGACGAGTACGGCCAGCACCATGCGGCAGTCCTCGTCGAGCTCGTGGAAGGCGCGCCGGAGGGTCTGCGCGGCTTCCATGCGCAGGAGGTCGCGATCGAGTTCGTCGTACACCCCGAGATCGGCGAGGAGATCGCCGAAGAGCTCCGGAGGGGCCGACCGGTCGATCGGGACGTGGGTGCGCGACCGCTGACGGATGATCTGGCGGACCTCGTTGGTGGCGGTCGTGGCCAGCCACCCGGGCAGTCGCTCCGGATCCCGGATCCGGCCGAGGTTCTCGACGAGGCGCAACCACGTGGCCGCCGAGGCGTCGTTGCGGATCTCCGGGTCCGTCACGCACATGTTGACCGTCTTCCACACCACCCGCTCGAGACGCTCGACGAGGCGGCGCCAGGCCGACTCGTCGCCGGCCCGGGCCTGCTCGACCAGCCAGGTCAGGCTGGGTTCGCTCGGGGGTGCACCCGAAGCTCGGTCGGACATGCATCCGACACTAGGGGCCCTTCTCCGTACCGTTGCAGTGCTCACCGGCCCAGAGAGACGCGCCGACCCGGCGGGATACATCGTTTCCGCACCTGGTGCCGATCCGGCCAGCGGAGCGGCTGGCGGGTGTTCATCGAGCATTCACACGAAGACCCGCGTTCCGGCGGAGCGCTCCGACGGAACCGGCGGCACCCGGAAGCGGCCCGGGGCCGCCGGGCTCAGACGGCGAGCAGGTCGCGGGCGCCGGTGTCCGACGACGGGTGGCGCAGCTTCGACATCGCCCGAGCCTCGATCTGGCGGATCCGCTCCCGGGTGAGGTTGAAGTGCTCCCCCACCTCTTCGAGCGTGCGCGGCTCGCCCCGGTCGAGGCCGAAGCGCAGACGCAGGATCTCCCGCTCGCGCTCGTCGAGCGGACCGAGGAGCTTGGCGATCTCCTGGGGCAGCAGCGCCGTGGCCGCCATCTCCAGGGGCGACTCGGCCGAGCGGTCCTCGACCACGTCGCCCAGTTCGGCGTCGCCGTCCTCGCGCAGGGGCTCCGACAGCGACAAGGGCTCGGCGGCGAACCGCAGCGCCTCGGTCACCTTGTCCTCGGGCATCTCCACCTCGGCCGAGAGCTCGGCCAGGGTGGCCGGACGACCGAGCTTGAGCTCCAGCCGGGCCCGGGCCTTCTGCAGCCGGGCCAGGGTGTCGCCGGCGTGGACGGGCAGGCGGATGGTGCGACCCGTGTTGGCGATGCCGCGCGTGATGGCCTGGCGGATCCACCACGTGGCGTAGGTGGAGAACTTGAATCCCTTGCGCCAGTCGAACTTCTCGACGGCGTGCATCAGGCCGAGGTTGCCCTCCTGGATGAGATCCAGCAGCGGGAGACCCGACGCCTGGTACTTCTTGGCGATGGACACCACGAGTCGCAGGTTCGACTGCACGAAGGTCCGCTCGGCGTCGACGCCCTGCTTGGCCAGCTTGCGCAGCTCCCGCTTGCGCGCCGCCGTGAGGTCCTTGCCACCCTTCTCGAGCTGGTCCCCGGCCTTCTTGCCCTCTTCGATCTGCTGCGCGAGGCGAACTTCGTCGTCCTTCGTGAGCAGCGGGTACTGACCGATGTCGGTCAGGTAGAGCCGGACGAGATCTTCTTCGTCCCGCTCGACACGCTCTTTGGCCACGATGTCCCTCTCGGTGGGTTTGGGTAGGTGCGCAGGCGTAGGAGGACGATCGGCTGACTGGCGGTCAGCCTCTACCTCAAGACTGATGAGGTTCGCAAGGATAGTTTGCGGACACCACGTTCCGGAACGAGATCAGGAGATCGCGAAACTGTCAAGCACAGCGTCCTCAGGGGCGTCGGAACCGGAGCTGACGCTGGTCACACTGGTGCTCGACGCCGCCGACACCGGCGGCCCGGCGGTCCCCGGGCCTGCCGGGGGCACGGCCGCCCGGCTGGCCGCGCTCCTGTCGGGGTACGTGGTGGCGACGCGGGGCGTGCCGGGATGCCTGAACGTCGACCTGTGTGCCTCCCTCGGGGTGTCGGGCCGGTTCGTCGTGATCGAGAAGTGGGCGACGCCGGCCCATCAGGCCGCCCACGCCGGCTCACCGGTCTTCGAGGGCCTGGCCCGCTCCTGCCAGGGACTGCTGGCGGGCCCGCCGCAGGTGGACCTCCTGGCCGCCATCAGCGCGCACGACCTCGCCTGACCCCCCGGGCCGACCCCCCGGGCCGACCCCCCGGGCCGACCCGGTTCAGGTGGCGGGCGTGGGCTCCGTGCGCCGTCCCACGGCCACGAGGTCGGACCAGGTCAGGCCCTCGGCGGACCAGAGCCGGTCGAACTCGGCGTCGACGGCGTCGGTGAAGCCGTGGCGGTTGCGGAACGCGTACCGGCGACGGTCGGCCTGGGCGGGGATCCCGAGCCGCTCCACCCGACCGGCGGCGTAGACGTCCCAGGAGATGGCGTCCTTGAGCGAGAGGCGGTCGTCGGCCGGTGCATCGGCGAAGCCCGGGCTGCGGCGGTCCAGCACCTTGAACAGGACCCGGGCGAGCTCGCGCTCGGTCTGCTCCTCGCCGAAGCGCCGCAGGCGCTTGGTGTCCTCCAGCGCGCCGCTCTCCACCCTCAGGTGCACGGGATCGATGGCCAGCACCCGGATGCGGTTGAGCGAGACGGTCTCGTCGACGTCGATCCGCAGCTCCTCGTGGGGCCCGAGCCCGACCCTCCCGGCCGTCCGCTCGATCACCTCGCGCACCCGGTCGGCATCGAAGAGCACGAGCGTGAACCGCTCGGGCGTGAGCGTCACGTGGGCCACGGGGTCAGCCCTCGATGTAGGAGGAGCCGATGGTGCCGGGGCCGCAGATCCCTCCGGCGGCGACGAGCATGGTCTCCAGCCGGGCCTGGTGGTCCGCCGCCCGGCGGACCTCCTCGGGCGAGGAGATGAGGCTCTGGATCAGCATCTCGCCGTCGCGCCAGTCGTCCATCTCGTCGGCCAGGGCGAACTTGAGGCTGCGGATGGTCGGGGCGTCGGTGATGGTCGAGGTGTTGTTGAGGTGGTACGTGTAGGCCGCGATCTTGTGGGGGATCAGCACCCGGTACACGCCGACGAGCTTCTCGATCGTCATCGATGCGTCGGTCGGGTCGGTGACCGCGGTCATGAAGGCCTCGACGCCCTCGTTGGCCGGCATCGTCAGGCGTTCCTGGTTCATCTCGCGCAGCTCGGGCAGGCGCTTGTGCCAGAGCTCGGCGTGCCAGGCGTGGTGGTAGCAGTGCGTGCCGAGGCGCAGCTTGACGTCGAGCTCGGGGATGGTGGCGACCCAGCCGCCCATCGCCTCGAAGGTCCGCATCTCGACCCACTTGTAGATCCCGACCCGACGGGCGGTCTCCTCCACCGAGAAGCTGCCCGGCAGCTCGCGACGGTCCCACGGGGCAAAGGCCGCACGCGGCTTGGTGGCATCGGCCATGAGATCCCCTGTCGTGTGTGCCCGGTGGCCCGGGACGGCTGGCGGTGGCGGGACTGTACCGAAGCAGCCCGCTCCCGGGAAGTCGGCCCGGTCGGCCGCCTCAGCCCGGTCGACCGCCTCAGCCCGGTCGACCGCCGGACGGCGGCCGGCCGCCTCCGACCCCGCCCGGGGCGGCACCGCCCGCGACCCCGCCCGCGACCGGACGGGCGGGCGCCGGACAGCAGTCGGCGGGGCATACGTCGGGCCGCACCCCGAGGCGCCCGAGGGCGGCTCGGACGGGGTCGCCGCCGGCGAGCGCGGTGATGCGCTCGACGATCAGGTCGGCCACGGCCGACACCCAGCGGGGGTGGGTGCCGACGGTCGCCGAACGGACCATGGGCAGTCCGACGGCCGCCGCCCGCTCCGCGGCCTGGGTGTCGAGATCCCACACGACCTCCATGTGGTCCGACACGAACCCGACGGGCACCACGACGGCTCCCGGACGGCCGGTCCGGGCGAGGGCCTCGAGGTGGTCGCCGACGTCGGGCTCCAGCCAGGGCTGGCCGGGCGCGCCGCTGCGCGACTGGTACACGACCTGCCAGGGATGGGCCCGGCCGGTGACCGCCGCGACCCCTTCGCTCACCAGCCGGGCCGCCTCGTGGAGCTGCTCGACGTAGCGGCTCGTCGAGGCCATGGACATCGGGATGCTGTGCGCGCTGAAGACGAGGTCGGGATCGGTCACCCCCTGTCCGCGGAGGGTGTCCAGGGCGGTCGCGACCCCCTCGACCATGGCCGCCACGAACCCGGGATGGTCGTAGGCGACCCGGATCTTGTCGATCACCGGGGCGTCCCCCCCGGCTGCGGCACAGGCCCGGGCCATGTCCTCCCGGTACTGCCGGCATCCCGAGTACGAGGAGAACACGCTCGTGACGAAGGCGACGGCCCGGCGGATCCCGTCGTCGCGCATCTGCTCGACGGTGTCGCCGATCATGGGGTGCCAGTTGCGGTTGCCCCAGTAGATGGGGAGGTCGATGCCCCGACCGGCCAGCTCCTCGCCGAGTGCGGCGATGAGCTCGCGGTTGTGGCCGTTGATGGGGGACACACCGCCGAAGCGCTCGTAGTGGCCCGACACCTCGACGAGGCGTTCGCGGGGGATCCCCCGGCCCCGGGTGACGTTCTCCATGAACGGGATGACGTCCTCGGGGCCCTCGGGCCCGCCGAAGGACATGACGAGCACGGCGTCGTAGGTGTCGCTCACGTCCCGATCATCCCCGATCGGTCCCGGCCCGGCGACCGATCCAGCGCGAGACGGGGGTCATCACGGCCAGCGCGACGGCCGAGGCACCGGCTCCCACC
Source organism: Acidimicrobiia bacterium (assembly GCA_044356125.1). Taxonomy (GTDB): domain Bacteria; phylum Actinomycetota; class Acidimicrobiia; order Acidimicrobiales; family JANYDT01; genus JBIKWW01. The sequence continues at coordinate 9,789 of JBIKWW010000024.1, read as the reverse complement.
ACGAAGGCGGCCCGTCGCCCGGCCGCCTCGGCGACCGGCCCGACGCTCAGGCCGGCGAGGCCCGAGCCGACCTCGAAGAACATGGTGAAGGTGGACAGCACGGAGGTGCGCTCCGAGGGGCGCGTGGCCTGCAGGGTCAACGCGGTGAGGGCCGGATAGGCGAAGGCCAGGGCCAGCGAGAGCACCACGGTCCCCAGGTACACACCGGCCGGAGACGCCCACGCCGCCGTGACCATGAGTCCGACGGCGACACCGGCGGCGGCGATGCGGACCGAGCGGAACAGCCCGATGCGCTCGGGGACCTTGGCGCCCGCCAGCCGGGCGGTGAGGGTCACGACGCTGTACACGACGAAGATGCCCGCGGCGTTGTCCATGCCCAGATCGTCGGCGTGGAGCGCGATGTAGGTGTTCCAGGCGAAGTACGCGGCCATGATCAGCCCGAGGACGCTGCCCGTCGGCAGGGCGTCGCGGTGGAACGCCGGGGGTCGGTCGCCGGCGCCGGTCCGGTCTCCGGCACGGGTCCTGTCGGTGCCGGTCCCGTCGGCACGGACCACGACGAGGGCGAGCAGGCCGGCGGCCAGGCAGAGGGCGGCTCCGGTGAGGAACGCCTCCTCCCAGGCGCTCCGGTCGACGAAGAACTCCCCGAGGAGGGGTCCCGTCCCGAGCGCGGCGAACACGGCGACCGACCCGACGCTCGTGTACTCCGCCTCCCGGCCCGACGGGGCGATCGCCGTGATGCGGCTGGCGAAGCCGACGAACAGCAGCGTCTCGCCGACGGCCAGCACCCCACGTCCGACGGCCACGACACCGAGGTTGCCGGCGAACGCATGCACCGACATGCCCAGCGCGCTGATGATCCCACCGAGCCCCATCAGGCCCCGAGCCCCGCTGCGTCCGACGCGTGCGACGAACGGACGGCAGGCGATGGCCGCCACGGCGTAGACGGCGACGAGCATCCCGAGGTCGGCGTCGTCGCCGCCCAACCGGCGCTCGACCCAGCGCGGCGTCACCGGGATGGCGATGCCGATGGAGACGAACAGCAGGGATGTGACCGCCGAGGCGGCCAGGAACGCAGGGGTGGTGAGCGGCGACGGCCGCCGCGAGCCGGAGGTGCTCAGGCGCGGGCGCTCATCGGGACGTAGTCACGCGACCCGGGGCCCACGTAGAGCTGGCGCGGGCGGCTGATCTTCTGCTCGGGATCGGCGAGCAGCTCCTGCCAGTGGGCGAGCCAGCCGGGCATGCGGCCGAGGGCGAACAGCACGGTGAACATCTCGAGCGGGAAGCCCATCGCCTCGTAGATGAGGCCCGAGTAGAAGTCGACGTTCGGGTAGAGCTTGCGCTTGATGAAGTACTCGTCGTTGAGGGCGGCCTCCTCGAGCTTCAGCGCGATGTCGAGCAGCGGGTTCATCCCGGTGACCTCGAAGACCTCGTAGGCGGTCTTCTTCACGATCGTGGCCCGGGGGTCGTAGTTCTTGTAGACGCGGTGCCCGAAGCCCATGAGCCGGCCGCCCTGTCCGCCCTTGACCTCCTGGATGAAGGCGGGGACGTTGTCGACCGAGCCGATGTCCTGCAGCATCCGCACCACGGCCTCGTTGGCGCCGCCGTGGGAGGGGCCGTAGAGGGCTGCTGCGGCGCCGGCGGCCGAGACGTACGGGTCGGATCCGGCGGACGCGATCACCCGCATGGCCGTGGTGCCGCAGTTCTGCTCGTGGTCGGCGTGGAGGATGAGCAGCACGTCGAGGGCCCGGGCGAGGGTCTTGTTGATCTCGTAGTCGCCGCCGACCTTCCACATCATGTTGAGGAAGTTCGACGCGTAGTCGAGCCCGTTGTCGGGGTAGACGGTCGGCTGGCCGATGGAGAAGCGGTGGCAGTAGGCGGCCAGCGTGGGGGACTTGGCGATCAGGCGGAGGATCTGCTTGTCGCGGGTCGCCTTGTCGTCGGTCTCCTTGGCGTCGGGGTAGAAGGTCGACAGGGCGGCGATCCCCGACACGAACATGCCCATCGGGTGGGCGTCGTAGTGGAAGCCCTCCATGAACCGCTTGCGGACGTTCTCGTGGAGGAACGTGTGGTGGGTCACGTCGTAGGTCCACTTGTCGAGCTGGGCCTTGTCGGGCAGCTCGCCGTTGAGGAGCAGGTAGGCGACCTCGAGGAACGTGGAGTGCTCGGCGAGCTGCTCGATCGGGTAGCCCCGGTAGCGCAGGATGCCGGCGTCACCGTCGATGTAGGTGATGGAGGACCGACACGAGGCCGTCTGCATGTAGGCGGGGTCGTAGAACCACAGTCCGGCGTCGAGCTCCCGCAGGGCCTTGGACGAGATGCCACCGTCGACGACGGGCACCTCCACCGACTTGCCCGTGCGGTTGTCGATGATCGTGAAGGTGTCGGCCATCGTCGGCTCCTTGTTCTGGGTTCAGTCTCCGGCCGGTACCGGGTGGGCGGCCAGGTCGTATCGGTAGCAGTTGGTGGTGCGCAGCTCGAAACCGAGCCGCTGGTACAGACGGTTGGCCGCCTCCCGGCTGGGCCGTGAGGTCAGATCGACGGTCCGGGCGCCGAGGGAGTCGGCCAGGCGGAGGGCGGCGAGGGTGAGCGCGGCCCCGGCTCCCGAGCCCCGGGCGGCGTCGTCGACCACGACGTCCTCGATCCAGGCCCGGGTGGCCGTCGGGATCGGGAACACGGCCAGGGTGGTGGTGCCGATCACGGCGCCGTCGTCGCCGTAGGCCATCAGCAGGTGGCACGCCTCGTGGGCGACCAGCGCTTCCAGCTCGGCTCGCGTGGGGGGCGGGTTGGAGCTCGACAGCTGGGGGATGAGCAGGGCGAACGCGTCGACGATCTCGTCGGTGACGGAGTGGGCGACCTTGACTCGTACTGGCATGCCGGTGGGCGAGCATATCGGCGAACCGAACTTCCGGGAACAGCCGGGACGGCCCCACCTCGGCCAGCCCGGTCAGCCCCGGCCCGCCCCGGCGGGCCGGGTGGGAGACTGCTCCCATGACCCCGATCGCCGCGCTGGCCCTCGTGGCGGCGGCCGCCACCACCGTCCCGGTCGGTTCCCCCGCCGCCCGTCCCGCCTACCAGTCCATCACCGGCTCGGCCCGCAACACCGTCAACTGGGAACCCTTCCGGGGGGCCGAGGCCATGGTGTGGCTGGAGAAGACGCCGGCCTCGGGCTCTCCCGAGGGGCAGCGGCGCTTCGCCCGGGAGTGGGGTCTGACCGCAGCCGAGCAGATCGCCATGCGCCGACTGGAGCTCGTGTACCTCGTGGACTGTGCCGGGGCTCGCGCCCAGGTCGTGCTGGTGCGCAGCTTCGGTGCCGACGACCGTCCGCTGCGCTCGGTCCGCTCGACCGAGCAGCAGTGGTTCGCCCGCGCCTCGGGGACCTTCGACGAGCTCCTCTACCGCCCGTGCGCAACCGGCGAGATGCGGGCCGCCGTGGCGGTCCGCCCGACCGGCGCCCGCTGACATCCCAACCTCCCCTGAACGAGGCGGTTCCGGGCCCCGGATCGGCGAGGTTGGGATGCGGTCGGGCCCTGGGTCGGGATGCCGGCCGGTCGGGACGTCCGCCGTCGCCGGTCGGTGGTGGGCCCTGTGGGTTTCGATCCCACCACCCGCGGATTAAAAGTCCGCTGCTCTTCCGAATGAGCTAAGGGCCCGGGACGAGGTTAGCGACGCTCCCGGCCGTACGATCCGGTCATGCCCCCCACGCGCGTCCTGGTCGTGGAGCACGAGCGTGACTCCGGCATCGGTCTGCTGGGTGCCCGGGCGGCCGAGCGGGGGGACGTGCTCGTGGTGGTGCGCCCCACCGAGGAGCCGCTCCCGGCAAGCGTGGACGGCTTCGACGGTCTGGTGGTGCTCGGTGCCTCGCCGTCGGTGAACGACCCTGCGATCGCGCCGTGGTTCGGGCCCGAGACGGCGCTGATCCGTGACGCCGACCGCCGAGGGGTCCCGGTTCTCGGGGTGTGCTTCGGGGCTCAGGCGCTGGCGGTCGCCCTCGGCGGTTCGGTGAGCAGAGCGGAGCGGCCCGAAGTTGGCTGGATGGAGATCGACTCCGACGATGCCACCGCAGTCCCCCCGGGGCCGTGGTTCCAGTGGCATGTCGATGCGATCACGCCGCCGTCGGGCGCTCGTGTCCTGGCCCGGTCCGGTGTGTGCGTGCAGGCCTACGAGGTCGGGCCCCACCTCGGCGTGCAGTTCCACCCGGAGGCGACCGAGGAGCAGGCACGGGACTGGTCGGCCGGGGATCCCGTCGGCCTGGCCACCACCGGGCTCACCGCCGACGAGCTCATCGACGTTTCGCGCCGTCACCGCCCGGCAGCGGCGGTCCGGGCCGAGGCCCTGTGGGACCGCTGGGTCGCCCGGTGCGACGGGTCCCGTCGGTCCCGGTCGGCCTGACGGTCGGTCCGCTGGCCGGACCCGGTGGCCGGTCGGGCTGACGGCCGGGGCTGACGGTCGGGCCGAGGTGATGTCCGGGCGGGCTGACGCCCGGTCCCGCGGCTCAGGCGACGTCGAGGGTGGCGGCTCCGGCGGCCACCGCCACGGCACGGCGGCGGGCGGCGGCGCGACGACGGCGTCGGATCACCCGGCGCTCGTCCTCGGTGTGGCCGCCCCAGATGCCGTGGTCCTGGAGCGTCCGGATGGCGAACTCCAGGCACGCCTCCCGGGCCGGGCAGGCGGCGCAGATGGTCCGGGCCAGGGCGGTCTGCTCGAGGGCCTCGTCACCGACACCGACCGGGAAGAAGATCTCGGTGTCCATGTTCCGGCAGGCCGCAAGGGTGCGCCAGCCGGTGTGGTTCCAGGTCGCCGCGGCGACCGATCCGTTGGGTCCGCTGAGGAGGGCGTGCACGGGGGGCTCCCTTTCGAACAAGGTTTAACAATGCTTAGTGCGATTTATACGCCTCCTGCAAACCATGGCTGACCAACGGCCCAGTTCGCCCATCCGGGCCGACGATTGCCAGGATCGTCGCCGTGTCCGGAGCCATCCCCGCCGTCCTCGACCACGTCGCCGTCGCCTTCGAGGCCCAGGCCGACGCCTGGCCCCGCTACGTCAGCCAGCTCGGTGGCTCCTACGACTTCGGGGCGGAGTCGCCGGGCTTCGACTTCCACCAGCTCACGTTCGGGGGCGGAATGAACCTGGAGGTGCTGTCGCCGGCCCGGGTCGGGCAGAACGACTTCCTCCGCCGCTTCCTCGACCACACCGGCCCGTCCGCCCACCACCTGACCTTCAAGGTGAGGGACCTCACCGCCGCCCTCGCCGCCGTCGAGGCCTGCGGTCTGCGCCCGGTGGGGGTGAACCGGGCCGTCCCGGAGTGGCAGGAGGCGTTCCTGCACCCCAAGGACGGCCCCGGGATCGTGATCCAGCTCGCCCAGCCGGGCCCGGACCCCGACGGCGGATCGGACGGGAGCGACCGTCACGACGAGGCCTGGGGCCAGGCTCCGGTCGGTTTCCCCGTCCCGCCCCTTCCCGCCGCCGCCCTGCAGCACGCGGCCCTGGCCGTCGCCTCGACCGGGCGGGAGCTGGCGGTGTTCGTCGACCTCCTCGGGGGCGACGTCCGAGGAAGCGGCGTCGACGCCGCGCTGGGCGGTTCCTGGACGGACCTCGCCTGGCCCGGCCCCGGTCGCATCCGCCTGCTCGAGCCCCTGCCCGGGCCGGCCGGCGCCGACCTGCGTGACTGGCTGGGCGACCGCCGAGGCCGCCTGCACCACCTCGCCTTCTCCGGGGCCCCGACCGGGCTGTCCGCCGGGTCGTCCTCGTCGGTGTCGATCCCGGACACCGTTGCGCTCCCCGGTGACGCCTCCCGCCTCCACGTGACCCCTGAGCGCAACCACGGCGTGCGGCTCGTGCTGACCCCCTAGCCTCTCCCCCGTGCGGCAGGGGACCGATCCCGGCGGGGCGTCGGCCCGGGCGGTGGCGGCGATCGACCGCGCCGTCGCCCTGCTCGATCGGGCCCTCGCCGAGCCTTACCGGGTCCGTGCCTTCACCGCCGTCCGTCCCCGGCTGGCGGCCATGGACGACGCCGAGCTCGTCCGGCGCGTCGAGCAGCGCACCCTCACCGAGCTCCCCGGCATCGGCCCGGCCATCGCCGCCCTGGTGGAGGACGCCGTCCGGGAGCGCCCGTCGCCCTACCTGGCCAAGCTCGAGGTGGAGTCGGCCGTGCCGCTGTCCCCGGCCGGGGCCGAGGTGCGGGCGGCGCTCAGGGGCGACCTGCACTGCCACACGGACTGGAGCGACGGCGGCGTCGGCATCGAGGCGATGGCGGCGGCCGCGGCGGCGCTCGGCCACGAGTACCTGGCCGTCACCGACCACAGCGGCCGCCTCACCGTCGCCCGGGGCCTCGACCGGTCCCGGCTCCGCCGTCAGCTCGAGGAGCTCGACGCCATCCGCGAGCGCATCGCCGAGCGCCACGGCATCCAGGTCCTGGCCGGCATCGAGGTCGACATCAACGAGGACGGCACGCTCGATGCCGACGACGACGTGCTGGCCGGGCTCGATGTCGTGGTGGCCAGCGTGCACGCCAAGCAGCGCATGCCCGCCGAGCTGATGACGCCCCGGATCCTGCGGGCCGTCACCCACCCCCACGTCGACGTGCTCGGCCACTGCACGGGCCGCAAGGTCGTGGGCCGGGGCCGCCCCGAGATCCAGGCCGACTGGGATCTCGTCTTCGCCGCCTGTGCGCGCTTCGGCACGGCTGTGGAGATCAACTGCCGCCCCGAGCGTCTGGACCCGCCCCGGCGACTGCTGCGCCGGGCCATCGAGATCGGCTGCCACGTGGCCATCGATTCCGACGCCCACGCAGCGGGCCAGCTCGAGTGGCTGCCCTACGGCTGCGACCGCGCCGCCGAGATCGGCGTGCCCGTGGATCGGATCGTCAACGCCCGGCCGTTGAGCGGACTGCGGGAGTGGACGGCCGCCTGAGCTTCACCGGCTCCCGTCGAGCCACGCGTCGATCAGTGAGCGCGCAATGGTGATGGGCGGCGGGATCATCGGGTAGCCCCGTCGGCCGAGCGTCCGGGCCTCGGCGATCTGCTCCCGCGTGAACCACTGGGCGTCCTCGAGCTCACCCTCCTGGGGGACGAGGGTGCCACCGCCGGGGACCTCCACGAGGAAGCCGAGCATGATCGACTGCGGGAAGGGCCACGGCTGGGAGCTGTGGTAGCGCACGGACTCGGGCGAGACGGTCAGGCCCACCTCCTCGAGGACCTCCCGGGCCACGGCGTCCTCGAGGCTCTCACCCGGCTCGACGAACCCGGCGAGCGTGGAGAACATCCCGGGCGGCCACATGCGCTGGCGACCGAGCACGCAGCGCTCGCCGTCGACGGCGAGCATGATCACCGCCGGGTCTGTGCGGGGGAAGTTGGTGTACCCGCAGGCGTCGCAGTGGCGCTCGTGTCCGGCGGCCCGCACCGTCGTCGGCTCCCCGCAGCGGCCGCAGTGGCGATGGTTGGCGTGCCAGGTCGTCAGCGCGCTGGCCATGGCGAGGAGGTTGCCGGCGTCGGCGCCGAGCATCGGGGTCACGTCGCGCAGGCCGGCGAGCATGGCGTCGGCGGGCAGCACGGACTCGACCTCCGCCTGCGGCAGGTGCGACAGGTCGATCGCCAGGTGGACGACGTCGTCGAGCACTCCGAGCAGGATCGGCTCGCGCTCGGCCAGCGGGATCCCCCTCGGGGCGGGAACCACCGCCGGGCCCGCGCCCATCACCGCCACCTTGCCCTGCCAGGTCACCACGGCCACGGTGTCGCCCGAGGCGAGGGTGGCGTCGAGCCACCCGGCGTCGGTACGGCGGTGGGCGAGACGGTCCAGTGACCTGGTGCTGAGGACGTTGCGGTGGGGCACGCCCGCAGGATACGTGGCCGACCCGAACCGGGGCCCGCGTGGCCTAGCGTCGCCGGGGTGGAGCCGGGAGCGGTGCTCGTCGACGAGGTGGACGAGCGCGACCGCGTGGTCGCCACCGTCACCCGGGCGGCGATGCGGGCGGGCAACCTCCGCCACCGGGCCGTCGGCATCCTGGTGCTCGACGCCCGGGACCGCCTGATCGTGCACCGCCGGGCCGATCACAAGGACGTCTGGCCGGGCCGCTGGGATCTCGCCGCCGGTGGCGTCGTGGAGCACGGTGAGGACTACGTCGACGCCGCCCAGCGCGAGCTGTCCGAGGAGCTCGGCATCGGGACGACCGAGCTTGAGTGGCTCGGTGTGCACGGCTACGAGGACGCCGACGTGAAGTCGATCACCGCCTACTTCCTCGCCCGTCACGACGGCGAGGTCCGCTTCGACGACGGGGTGGTCGTCGAAGCCCACCGGGTGCCGCCCCGTGTCCTGCGCGCCATGCTGCGCGACGGGGACTGGTGCCCGGACTCCCTCGCCAACGCCCTCCCGCTGCTCGCCGCCCACGTTCCCGCCTGGAAAGGGTTCCTCCCGTGACCGACCTGCTCATCCGCCATGCCCGCCTCGTCGCCACGGTCGATGCTCAGCGCACCGAGATCCCCGGCGGGTGGGTGGCGATCACGGGCGGCTTCATCAGCGGGGTGGGCGCCGCCGGCAACGAGCCGGAGGTGGGCCCGTCGACCGAGGTGGTCGACGCCCGCGGCTGCCTGGTCACCCCGGGCCTGGTCAACACCCATCACCACATCTACCAGAACCTCACGCGCGCTTATCATCCTGCGGTCAACGGGACCCTGTTCCAGTGGCTCACCACCAACTACCCGGTCTGGTCCCGCCTCGACGAGGAGGCGGCCTACGTCTCGGCCTGGGTGGGCCTGGCCGAGCTCGCCCTGGGCGGCTGCACGACGTCGACCGACCATCTCTACGTGCATCCCCGGGGCGGGGGCGACCTCATCACGGCGGAGATCACGGCGGCCCGCGAGCTCGGCTTCCGGTTCCATCCCACGCGGGGTTCGATGTCGCTGTCGGTCAAGGACGGCGGCCTGCCGCCGGACTCGGTGGTGCAGCGCGACGACGAGATCCTCGCCGACTCCGAGCGCCTCGTGGCCCTGCACCATGACCGCTCGCACGGGGCGATGGTCCGCATCGCCCTCGCCCCGTGCTCGCCGTTCTCGGTGACCCCTGATCTCATGCGGGCCACCGCCGAGCTCGCCGAGCGGCTCGACGTGCGCCTCCACACGCACCTCGCCGAGGACGCCGACGAGGACGTCTACTGCCTGGAGCGCTTCGGCCGGCGGCCCATCGAGCAGTTCGCCGAGGTCGGCTGGCTGGGACCGCGCAGCTGGGTCGCGCACTGCGTGTTCCCGAACGAGGACGAGGTGCTGCGCCTGGGTCGGGCGGGGACGGGTGTGGCCCACTGCCCGAGCTCCAACCTGATCCTGGGCAACGCCCGCATCGCCCCGATCCAGCCCATGCGGGCGGCCGGGGTGCCGGTCGGGCTGGGCTGCGACGGGTCGTCGTCGGCCGACTCGGCCTCGCTGTGGATGGAGTCGCGCAACGCCATGCTCATCGGGCGCATGCGCGAGGGGGCGGCGGGGTTCTCGGCCCGTGACGCCCTGGAGATCGCCACGCGGGGCGGTGCCGGATGCCTCGGTCGGGTCGGGGAGATCGGGGAGCTGTCGGTGGGCGCGTGCGGCGATGTCGCCGTGTGGCCCCTCGAGGGCGTCCGCTTCGCCGGGGCGCACTCCGACGCCGTGGACGCCTGGCTGCGCTGCGGGCCGCTGTCGCCCCGGCACACGATCGTGCACGGCCGCTTCGTCGTGCGTGACGGAGCCCTCACGGCGGGGGAGGCGGCGGTCGACACCATGCTCCGCCGTCATGCCGCCATCGCCCGCTCCTGGCAGGGCCTCGACTGA
>JBIKWW010000301.1:0-4927 GCA_044356125.1 Acidimicrobiia bacterium | reverse complement strand
CCAGCGCCAAGCTGAACAAGCCCAACGAGCTGGTCGTGGCCCCCTCCGACCACCTCCTGATCGTTGACCGTCAGAACAAGCGGATCCGTCGCGTCTCGATGTCCACGGGCATCATCGAGACCGTGATCGGCGGTGGCTCCGGCTCCGGCTTCAGCGGGACGCCCAGCCTCTCGTGGAGCCTGCCCAACATCGAGGAGATCGCCGTCGACCCGACCGACGGCACCATCTACGTCGCCGAGGCGGACTCCCGGAAGGTCATCGCCTTCCTCCCCTCCGAGGGCCGTGGCTACGTCGTGCTCGGTGCCGGGAGCCTGAGTGATCCCGGTATGTTCGGCGAGGGCGCGACGTCGAGCTCCCCGCGCGGTCTGGCCGTGATGCCCGGTGGCGACCTGCTCATCACCGACGAGAGCACGCACGTCCTGCGGCGCTGGTCGAAGGCGACCGGGCAGATCTGGGTGGTGGCGGGCCAGCCGGGATTCGCCGGGTCGAGCGACACCGGACCGACGAGCGAGGGCGCGCTGGACGGTCCCGAGGACATCCAGATGCTCGGTAGCGACATCTACGTGCTCGAACAGGACAAGGAGCGCATCCGCCGCATCACGCAGATCTCGTGAGGGGCTCCCGCGGGTCCGCTGCGGGAGGGGCATCCCTCCAGGCCACCGCTGGACGGTGGCACCCGGCCACGAGGTCCGTCGACGGGAAGGGAAGGGAAGGGGAGCGGATGACGGGAATCGAACCCGCATTCTCAGCTTGGGAAGCTGATGTCCTGCCATTGAACGACATCCGCCGGCCGACGCGACCCTAGCGCGCCGTCGCCCCCCAACCGCTCGGACATGCCCGACACCCCGCCGGTGAGGCAGAATCCCGAACGTGAACAACGTGGTGCTGGTCGGGCGGGTGCCCGAGCGCCCCTTCCGCCCCGGTGGCGGCGAGCGGGTGGTGCTGAAGGTGGATGTCGCCGACGATCGAGGGCGTCAGGAGCGCTTCGAGCTCGACGCGTTCGGGGAGATCGGCCGATGGGTGGTCGACGGTGTGCGCATCGGCGACATCGTGGCCGTTCGGGGCCGGTTGGAGCAGCGCGTCTACCGGGAACAGGGGGAGGAGGTCGAGGAGCTGCGCATCGTCGGGATGCGCATCAGCCTGGTCGCCAAGGGATCGGCCGTGCGGGACCGGCCCTTCGAACCCCGCGACCAGCGCGAGCGCGGTCCCAACCGACAGGACCGCTTCGAACGCCACGACGATCCCCGGCCCGACGCCGAGCCCGATCCCAACAGCGCCGAGGAGCACGCCGACTCCTGAGCGTGGCCCGGACTGAGCGTGGCCCGGACTGAACGACCCGGATTCAGTCCTTGGTGGCGATGAAGTTCGGGGTCACGTTCATCTTCGGCTCGTAGGCGGCCACCTCGGCCGCCTCGCCCGCCGGCGAACGACCCTGCCCGGCCCGGAGCGCCGCCACGCAGTCACGGCAGGGCCCGTAGGTGCGCGCCGCCGTCGCCAAGGCGCAGCGCGGGCACCGGAACTCGAGCAGATCGGGGACGTCGTGGTCGATCGGCTCACGCTCGGCGATCACGGGTGCGCCCTTCACCGTCGGAAGTTCTGGAAGTAGCGCGACGGCGTGGGGCCCCGCTGACCCTGGTACTTCGATCCCAACGGACCGGTGCCATAGGGGTGCTCGGCCGGGGTGGTCATGGTGAGGAAGCTCACCTGGCCGATCTTCATCATCGGGTAGAGGGTGATGGGGAGGTTGGCCACGTTGGACAGCTCGAGGGTGATGTGGCCGTCGAAACCCGGATCGATGAAGCCCGCCGTCGAGTGGATGAGCAGCCCGAGGCGCCCCAGCGAGGACTTGCCCTCGATGCGGGCCACCAGATCGTCGGGCACGGCCACCCGTTCGGCCGTGGCGGCCAGTACGAACTCGCCGGGGTGGAGGATGAACACGCCACTGTCGTCGATCTCGACGAGCTCGGTCAGATCCTCCTGGTCCTCACGGACGTCGATGACCCGCGTGGTGTGGTTGCGGAACACCCGGAAGTACCGGTCCAGGCGGAGATCGATCGACGACGGCTGGACGTTGGCCGGCTCGTAGGGGTCGATCACGATGCGACCCGCCTGCAGGGCCTCGCGCAGCGTGCGGTCGGAGAGGATCACGGGCCCGACGCTACCCGGGCACGGTCGTTCCGGAAGGCGGGCCGCCACGAGAAGACGGACCGCCACGAGAAGACGGGCCGCCACGAGAGGGAGGGCCGCCACGAGAAGACGGGCCGCCACGAGAGGGAGGGCCGCCACGAGAAGACGGGCCGCCACGAGAGGGAGGGCCGCCACGAAAAGACGGGCCGCCACGAGAGGGAGGACTGGGTGGTCCCGTGAAGGCTGGGCGGTTCACCACTTCGGGGCGCGGTCAAACGCCCAGCCTTCACTCAGAAGGACCGGCCATCGAGCAGACGGCCACGCCACCAGGGGCCCGACCACCATGACGGCCGGGAGATCGATCGGGATCAGCGGGTGATGAGGGTGGCCAGGGCCCAGATGACGGCGATCAGGCCGACGGCGGCCAGGGTGAGGCTCCGGGCCACCGGAGCCCGCTCCAGATCACCGTCCTTGCGCTGCTCGGGCGGACGCACCACGGCGGCCACGTTGCCGACGACCATGGCCCCGCCGAAGGCCAGCACGAGATACAGGAGGATGTCGGGACCGCCCAGCAGCACACTGCGAACGTACCGCCCGGACGACCACATTGGGCCACACGTCCCCTCAAGACGCACCCGTTGGGCTGCCGATGAAAGAGATGCCCGGCCGGTCCTCCCGTGTTGACCCTCCCAGTCCATGCTCCCCCGCATGAGCGCGGGAACCGGCGGGGCGAACCATCGGCCCGACGCGCTCAGCCGGGAAGGACGCGCTCAGCCGGGAAGGACGCGCTCAGCCGGGGAAGGCCACCCGTCCGTCGGGTCCCGACACCTTGTCGACGAGCCCGTCGATCCACGTGCCGGCGGTGTCGGGCTTCACCGGGAAGACCCCGGCCTCGGTGGCGGCGTCCACCTCGGCCTGCAGGGCGGCCGCATCGGCGGCCCCCACCGGCACACCCTCCGGAGTGAGGTCGCGGATCGTGCGGGCCTCGGTCGTCCAGCGGAAGCCCTCGGTCTCCGCCGAGAGGAAGTTCGGGTTGCCGTTCGCCTCGATGCGCCCGACGGCCAGGGCGACGGCCGCCGCCGGGTCGGCCATGGCGTCCTCGAGGCCGCGCAGGGCGGCGCGCACGACGTCGGCGACCACCTCGGGGTGGGCGGTGGCCCAGGCCCGGGACGTGAACACGGCCCCGAAGGATCCGGGCACGCCGTTGTCGAGGGGGTCGAACACCCGGAAGGGCACACCGGCCCGCTCCAGGCGGCCCGGCTCGTTGGAGCGCCAGGCCGGGAGGGCGTCGATGGGCAGCCCGAAGTGCTGCACGGGATCGAACCCGTCGACGGTGACAGTCGAGTAGTCGAGGTCGCGGGTCAGCCCGGCCCGGGCCAGCATCACCTGGATGGCCGGGGGCAGATCGCCCTTCACCCCGATCTTGCGGCCGCTCAGCCCGGCCAGCGTCTCGATGCCCGACGAAGGCTTGACGAGCAGGACCTCGATCGGAGCCCGGCCCAGCACGTAGGCGAGCTGGAGCGGGTCCTCCTCGGGTGAGTTGCGCAGCAGCTCGGTGTAGGAGCCCCCGCTGGCGAACTGCGCCTTCCCGGCGGCGACGAGCGCGAAGTTGGCCGACGAGAAGCTCGACGTGAGCTCGACGTCGAGGCAGAGGGCGTCGAAGTAGCCACGCTCCTCGGCGACGATCCACTCCACGATCGACGACGCGGCGGCGAAGTCGAACCCGGTGAGGAAGGTGATCCTCCCGACGGCCCGGTTGCGCGCGCAACGATCGGGGTCGATGGGGGCCGACGCGGTCGCGGCGGTCGCCGAGGCCGAGGTGGCCGAGGTGGCCGGAGCCGCCGTGTCGGCCGGCGCCGCCGAGTCCCCGGGCGCGGAGGTCTCCGCCGGAGCCGACGTCGCGGCCGTGTCGGCGGGGGCTCCGGCATCGCTGCCGCAGGCGCCCAGCCCGAGCAGCAGCAGCGCCCCGGCGAGCGCGGCGGCCGTGCGCGCCGGGTGGCGGTGGCGAGGGGCGGGGTTGGTCATCGCAGGCTCCGCAGGCTCGGGCGGGATGGTGCCCGGGCACCGTAGCAACCGGGCCGGGCCGGACCGACCCCGAGCGGTCCAGCCGGGCCGGACCGACCCCGAGCGGTCCAGCGGGGACGGTCAGCGGGGACGGTCAGCGGGGACGGGGACGGCCCCGCAGCAGCACCCACTCGAGGGCCCGCACCAGCCACACACCGACGAGACCGATGAGCACGAGCACGAACACGATGCCCCAGAAGCGGTCACGGAAGGTCAGGTCGCCGACGACGCGCAGGCGCACCCCGAGCCCGTCGGACACCACCGCCGACCACTCGCCGAGCACCGCGCCGATCAGGGAGAGACCGACCCCGACCCGCACCGCCGACAGGATCTGGGGCAGCGCCGCGGGCAGCCGCAACCGCCACAGGATCTGCAGGCGGGTGGCGCGCACCGAGTGCAGGACGTCGAGCGCGCCCTGGTCGACGGCCCGCAGTCCGGTCACCGTGGCCGCCAGCAGAGGGGCCAGGCACACGATCACGACGACGATCACGATGGTGCGCAGGCCGAAGCCGACCAGGATCACCAGGGTCGGGGCGTAGGCCACGATCGGCGTCACCTGCAGGAGGGTGATGAGCGGGGTGAGGGCCCGCTCCAGGAACGGCCGGTCGCAGGTGAGGGCGCCGACGGCGAGGCTGATGGCCACGGCGGCGAGCAGGCCGAGGAGGGCCTCGGTGATGGTCGGGAGGGACTGCTCCCAGTAGAAGCCGGGGTGGCGCCACACCGTGGCCGCCGCCGC
>JBIKWW010000300.1:0-4931 GCA_044356125.1 Acidimicrobiia bacterium | reverse complement strand
GAGCAGCGCCTCGACGGCCCCGTCGTAGCCGAGCGCCACCGCCGCCGCCAGCTCCTCGGGACGGGCCCCGAACGCCGCCCGCCGGTACAGGTGCGCCACTCGGGATGCGAGACCGTCCACGAGGCCAGTCCACTCCGACGATGTGAGGGAGCTGTGAGGTGGCCGTGAACGGGTGGGGCCCGATGCCGGCCCGATGCCGGCCCCGTCAGCGGGACAGCAGCACCTCGGGCAGGTCCACGACCTTGGCCCGGAGGTACTCGCCGAGCCCCTTGGCCTGCCCGTCCATGCGGGTCGAAGCGGCCACGCCCTCCTCGAGCAGGCCCACGATCACGAAGTTGAGGGCCCGCAGGTTGGGCAGGTCGTGGCGCTGCACCTCGAGCCCGGCCGTCTCGGGCAGCAGGCTGCGCAACCGCTCGACGGTCAGGAAGCCGCTGAGCCAGGAGAAGGCCTCGTCGGTACGGGCCCACACGCCGACGTTGGCGTTGCCGCCCTTGTCGCCCGAGCGCGCGCCCATGACCCGGCCGATCGGGGCGCGGACCGTCGCCCCGGCGTCACCGAAGGCCGGCGTCGGAGCCAGGACCTCGATGGGCGCACCGGCGGGCTCCGTCGGCGCCGGTGGGATGCGGCGGGCACTGCCGTCGGCGGCCACCACGGTCTCCTGCACCTCGGCGGCGGGCACCAGCGTCGGCCAGTAGACGCCGTAGGGGTCGGCCCCGGACGGGCCCCCCATGCCGAACATGCCCGGGTAGTTGGCCAGCGCCATCTCGATGCCGACGTTGGAGAACGACCGCCCGACCTTGCGCTCGTCGGGGTCCTTCACGGTGATCTTGAGCAGCGCGACGGCCTCCTCGTTGGTGGCCGGGTCGGCCTTGTCGGTGCGGATCAGCTGCACCCTCGCCTGCTGGAACGCACCCTTGCCCCCGGGGATGTGGGCCCACATCGTGCGTTCGACGAGCGCCGCCTTCTCCTCGATGTCGAGCCCGGTCAGACAGAACGTGAACCCGTTGCGGTACCCGCCCTCGAAGTTCATGGCCACCTTGAGCGTGGGCGGGGCCGGCTCGCCCCGCACACCGCTGATCAGCACCCGGTCGGGGCCCTGCTGCGCGAGCGCGATGGTGTCGAACCGGGTGACGACGTCGGGGTTGGCGTAGCGGATCCCCCCGATCTCGTACAGGAGCTGGGCGGTGACGGTGCCGACGTCGACGAGCCCGCCCGTGCCCTCGTGCTTGGTGATCACCGATGATCCGTCGGCCGCCACCTCGGCGATCGGGAAGCCGGGGTGGACGAGGTCGGCGACCTCCGTGAAGAACGCGTAGTTGCCGCCCGTGGTCTGGCACCCGCACTCGATCACATGACCGGCGACGACGGCCCCGGCGAGGCGGTCCCAGTCCGTGCGCGACCAGCCGTGCCACCACGCCGACGGGCCGACCACGACCGCCGCGTCCGTCACCCGGCCCGTCACCACCACGTCGGCCCCGGCCCGCAGGGCCTCGGCCACGCCCCAGCCTCCGAGGTAGGCGTTGGCGGTCATCGGGCGGCGGTCACCGAAGGGCTCCCCGGTATCGAGGTTGCGCAGCTCGTGACCATCAGCGCGCAGATGATCGATGCGCGGGAGCAGGTCGTCACCCTCCACATGGGCGACGTTCACGGTCAGACCGAGCTTGGCCGCCACCGTCCGGACCGCCTCGGCGCAGCCCGCCGGATCGAGCCCGCCGGCGTTGGCGACGACCCTGATGCCGCGGTCCATGCACGTGCCCAGCACCTGCTCCATCTGGGTGACGAACGTGCGCGCGTAGCCGGGGCCGCCCCGATTCTTCGTCTTGGCCAGGATGAGCATGGTCAGCTCGGCCAGCCAGTCGCCGGTGAGCACGTCGATCGGACCGCCCTCGACCATCTCACGCGCGGCCGCCAACCGGTCGCCGTAGAACCCGGAGCAGTTGGCGATGCGGACGGGTCGGGATTCGGGGACGCGAGCCATGCCCGCATTCTCGGCGCTCGGACGGCCGGGAGTTCAACCGCCGCCCCCGGCTGCGTGCCTCAGCCCGGACCTGGCCCGGACCTGGCGCGGACCTGGCCCGGACCTGGTGCGGTCACTGACCCAAAAGGGTGCGCGCGTGCGCCAGGTCGGGTCGGCGGCGGGCTCGCCGACCGGGCCCACGCCGGACGCCGTAGGCTCGCCACGGTGGCCGGACGGATCGACGCAGCAGTGGCACCCCGGGCCCGCACGGCGTTCCAGGCCGATGCACTGTTCGGGCTCGTCGTCGGCTCCATCCTCATGGCGAACCCGCTCCTCGGGCCGCGCATCGGGGTCAACGGGTTCCTCGTGGCCTTCGGCGGGATCCTGCTCCTCGTGGCCGCCATCGTCCTCGGCGGCGCGGGCCTCGGCAAGGGGCCGCTGCACGGGCGCCTGGGGCTGTTGGCGGCGGTCAACGCGGTGGGCGCCGTCGCCGTGGCGGCGTGGGCCGCTCTGGTGTCGATGCCCGTACCCGGCCGGGTGTTCCTCGGCGCCCTCGCCGTCGGGCTCACCGGTCTGGCCGTGTTCCAGTGGTCCGCCGTGCGCGACCCCGTGGGCTCCCGTCCCGTCCGCCGTCCCCCGACGGCCGCCGAACTCCGGGCCGCCCTGCGCGGCGAGTCACCCCGCAGCGACGACTGAGGAGCCTCCGTCCCTGGACCTGCCCCCGGACCGGGTCAGCCCGCCAGCGGGGCCAGGGCGTCGGCCAAGGGGGCCAGCAGGCGCGGCGAGTGCGGCGTCTGGAAGTACAGGACGACCACGTCGGCACCCGCGTCCTTCCACACCGCGCACTGGGCGGCGATGGCCGCCGGGTCGGCGTCGGGCGCCACACCCACGTTCACCGAGCACTCGATCCCGGCAGGGTCGCGGCCGACGTCGGCGCAGTGGCGGTACAGCACGTCGCGCTTGGCCTGCCACTGGCCGGCATCGCCGACGATGGCGTTCCAGTGCTGGGCGAAGCGGGCGACCGTGCGCAGGGTCCGCTTCTCCCCGCTGCCGCCGATGGCGATGGGCGGATGGGGTCGCTGCACCGGCTTCGGCTCGAACCACGCCTCGCGCAGCTGCACGTAGCGGCCGTCGTAGCTCACCCGTTCACCATCGGCGCTCGACATCAGCCGCACGATCGCTTCGACCCCCTCGTCGAAGCGGTCGAAGCGCTCCTTCATCGGGGGCAGATCGATCCCGTAGGCGGTGCACTCGTCCTGGTTCCAGCCCGCGCCGAGGCCGATGATGAGACGCCCCCCGCTGGCGATGTCGATCGTGGCGGCCATGTTGGCCAGGACCGCCGGGTGCCGGTAGGGCATGCCCGTCACCTGGCAGGCGAGCCGGATCCGGCTGGTGAGCCCGGCCATGGCGGCCAGCATCGTCCAGCCCTCCAGGCAGGGGCCCGAGCGGTCCGAGAAGATCGGCTCGAAGTGGTCGAAGTTCCAGGCCACCCCGTAGAGCGGGATGCGGTCCGCCTCCTGCCACACGTCCAGCATGGCCTGCCAGGTGGTGTTCATCGGGGCCGTCTTGATGTCGAAGCGCATCCCCGGGTTCTACTCCCTCGCCATCCCGTCGGCTCAGCGCCCCTGGCCGCCCAGCCGCGTCATTCGCCGGGACCTGCAGCGTCGGCCCAGTAGGGGGCGCGCAGGGCGCGGCGGTGGAGCTTGCCGTTGGCATCACGGGGCAACTTCGGGTGGAAGTCGATGGACTTGGGGACCTTGAAGTGCGCCATCTGCTCCCGCGCCCAGCCGATCAGGACCGCCTCCAGCAGAGGACCGGGTTCGTGGCCGGGACGCGTGGAGACCGCAGCCTTGATCTCATGACCCCACTCCCGATGCGGGATGCCGAACACCGCTGCGTCCTCGACTGCGTCGTGCCGCAGCAGCACGGATTCGACCTCGGCCGGGTAGATGTTGACGCCACCTGAGATGATCAGGTCCACGCGCCGGTCGACGAGGAAGAGGTACCCGTCCTCGTCGAGGTACCCGAGGTCGTTCAGCGTGAACTGCTTCGGGCTCCGATGCGCCGCCTCCGTCTTGGCTGGATCGCCGAGATACACGATGTCGGCGTCGTTGTGGGCGGTGATGAACACCGTGCCGATCTCGCCCGGCCCGACCTCACGGTCGCGCTCGTCCACGATCTGCAGGGTGAACCAGGGCACTGCGCGCCCCACTGACCCGGGCTTGGCGAGCCACTCAGTCGAGTTGATGGTGGTGATCGTCCCCAACTCGCTGCATCCGTAAGCGTCGACGAGGATGGGACCGAACCACTCGATCATCGCCCGCTTCACCTCGACCGGCATGATCGAGCCGAAGTGGGTCACGCGGTGCAACGACGACACGTCATAGCGCTGACGAGTCCCCTGGGGCAGGTGCAGCAGGCGTACGCAATGTGTCGGCACCAGGGACACGCCGTTGATGCGGTGCGCCTCGATCCGGCGGAGGATCTCCTCGGCGTCGAAGGAGCGCAGCACGAACAGCTCGGCCCCGGCGACAACGGACCGGATCGCCTGCAGCATCGGAGCCCCGTGGTAGAGCGGGCCGACGACGAGGGACCGGTCGGTCTCCCGTGTGCCGCCGCGCTCCGCCTGGGCCGCCAGCTGGGCGGGCTCGGTACCGTGCCCCATCTCGGCCATCCGGGTGGCCTTGGGTCGGCCGGTGGTCCCGGACGTGTAGAAGATGGCGCTGGCCGTCAAGCTCGGTGCCGGCTCGTCGGCGGCAGCCTCCAGGAGCGACGCCTCGAGGGACCCGTCGAACACGAGCACGGTGGCCACCCCAGCGGCGGCAGCGGCCATGCGGCCGCTGGCCGCCCGCTCGAGGTCGACGACGAGCAACTTGGCCCCCGAGGACTCGAGCACGTACTCGACCTCCTCGGTCCCGAGGTGCCAGTTGACGGCGACCTGGGACACCCCCGAGAGCACGGCGGCCATCAGGGT
>JBIKWW010000299.1:0-4934 GCA_044356125.1 Acidimicrobiia bacterium | reverse complement strand
CTTGCCCTGCGCCTGCGCGAGATCATCGCCTCCCCGCCCCTGGTGCGCCGGGTGGTGCTGTGGGCGGTGGCGAACTGGCTGCTCGACGCGGCCAGCCTCTGGGTGTTCCTGCGGGCCTTCGGAGGGTCCCTGCGGGCCGACTCGCTGCTCGTGGCGTTCTGCCTGGTCAACGTGCTCGCCGTCATCCCGATCACGCCCGGAGGCCTGGGGATCGTCGACGGTGCCTACACCCCGCTGCTCGTCGGCTTCGGCATCTCCGCCGCCACGGCCACGCTCGGTGTGCCCTCCTACCGGGTCGCCCAGTTCTGGCTGCCCATCCCGGTCGGAGCGCTCACCTACCTGAGCCTGCGGGTGGGGCCCTGGCGGATCGTCGGCCCGACCCGAATCGGCCCGCTCCGCGAGGTCGCCGAGGAGGCCCGCCGCATGCCTGACCCGGTCTACGGCCGCCCGTCCACCCTCGAGCTGGTGGAGCACCGGACCGAGCAGGAGCACGGGCACGGGCACGAGCACGGGCACGAGCACGAGAAGACGGCCGAGACCAATGACACCGCCGAGGAGGGGCCGGTGGCCGGGCCCGGCGAGCCGACGGGCGACGCCGGGGGCCGTAGCCTGACCGGATGACCGCTGGAGCCCGCCGGGACCGCCTCGAACGGCGCCTGGCCGAGGTGCGCTACGAGTACGACGTGCTCGTCGGGCGCCTCGGCGACCCCCAGGCCGGGCTCGATGCCGCCGGCCTGCGTGACGCCGCCCGCCGCACCCGCAGCCTCGAGCCCGTCGTCGCCGCAGCGGCGGCGTACCAGCGGGTCGTGGCCGACCTCGACGCCGCCCGCGAGCTGGCCGAGGAGTCCTCGGGCGACGACCGCGACGCCTTCCGGGCCGAGGCCGAGCGCCTCGCCGAGGACCAGCTCCGCCTCGAGCAGGAGCTCGAGGTGCTGCTGCTGCCCCCTGATCCGAACGCCGACAAGGACGTCATCGTCGAGATCCGCGGCGCCGAGGGCGGCGAGGAGGCCAACCTCTGGGCGCGGGACCTCTACGAGATGTACGCCCGCTACGCCGACCGCATGGGGTGGCGCCTCGAGGTCCTCAGCGCCAGCCCCTCGGCCATGGGCGGCTACGACGAGGTGGCCTTCGCCCTCCACGGCGCCGGCGTCTGGCCGCACATGAAGCACGAGGCGGGACCGCACCGGGTGCAGCGCATCCCCGTGACCGAGAGCCAGGGCCGGATCCACACCAGCGCGGCGACGGTGAGCGTGCTGCCCGAGGCCGAGGACGTCGACGTCCACATCGACGAGCGCGACCTGCGGGTCGACGTCTACCGCTCCTCCAGCGCCGGCGGTCAGCACGTCAACACGACCGACTCGGCGGTGCGCATCACCCACCTGCCCACGGGCATCGCCGTCGCCGTCCAGGACGAGCGCAGCCAGCTCCAGAACCGGGCCAAGGCCATGACCATCCTGCGGTCCCGGCTCCTGCAGGCGGAGCAGGAGCGTCAGGCGGCCGAGCTCTCGGGCCTGCGGAAGTCCCAGGTGGGCGGCGGCGGCCGGGGCGAGAAGATCCGCACCTACAACTACAAGGAGAACCGGGTCAGCGACCACCGCATCGGCCTCACCCTCTACAAGCTGGACCGCGTGCTCCAGGGCGAGCTCGACGAGATCATCGGCGCGCTGATGAACGACGAGCGGGCCCGGCTGCTGGCCGAGGCCGAGGCGTGAGCGGCGGAACCGTCTCGTGGCGGGCACTCGAACGTGACGCCCGGGCCACGCTCGAAGCCGGGCTCGGCGGTGACCGGCGCCAGGAGGCGCGTTGGATCCTGGAACGGGTGAGCGGCCTGCGGGGAGGCGAGCTGGAGCGGTCGCTCGACGAGCCCGTCGGCGCCCGGTCCGTGGCCTTCCTCGACGGCATCGTCGGGCGCCGGGCGGCAGGGGAGCCCCTGCAGTACGCGCTGGGGGTCTGGGCGTTCCGAGCCCTGGAGCTGGTCGTGGACCGGCGGGTCCTGATCCCGCGGCCGGAGACCGAGCTCGTCGCCCAGGTGGTCATCGATCATCTGCGCGCCGAGGGTCGTGACGAACGCGGTCGGCGACCGGTCGAGGTGGTCGATCTCGGGACCGGATCGGGGGCGATCGGCCTCGCCGTCGCGACCGAGGTGCCGTGGTCGGTGGTCACCCTGGTGGACCGCTCGGCGGTTGCGTTGGCCGTCGCCACCGCCAACGTCGCCGGGATCGGCCGGGCCGGCGCCCGGGTCCGGGTGGTCCGCAGCGACTGGTACTCGGCGCTGCCCGAGGAGCTGCGGGGCGCCGTGTCGGTCATCGTCGCCAACCCTCCCTACGTGGCCTCGGCCGACGACCTGGCCGACGACGTGCGGGCCTGGGAGCCCCACGAGGCGCTGCTGGCGGGCCGGGAGGGCCTGGCCGACGTCGCTGCCATCGTGGGCGGGGCGGGCGCCTGGCTGGAGCCCGGTGGCCTGCTCGTGGTGGAGCACGGTGACGCCCAGGGGCCGGCGGCCAGGGAGCTGGCCAGCGTGGCGGGCCTCGCCGAGGTCCGGACCATGGTGGACCTGGCCGGGCGGGACCGGGCGCTGGTGGCCCGGTCGCCCGGGGACCGCTGACGGGTCCGGCGCCTTCGGCCGGGCTCCCTCGGGTGGGCTCGCTCGGGTGGGGCTCAGGCCACGCCCAGGCTGAGCTGCTCGACGCCGCGGATCGTGAGGCGGTCGCGCCACACCGGCTCGCCCCGGAGCTCCCAGTGGGCGAAGCGGTGGACCAGGGAACCGACGGCCACCTGCGCCTCCAGCCGGGCCAGCGACGAACCGAGGCAGTAGTGGATCCCGGCGGCGAAGGCCAGGTGTCGGGACACGTTGGGGCGGTCGAGGTGCAGCGCGTCGGGCTCGGCGAACACCGAGGGGTCGTGGTTGGCCGAGCCGAGCAGCGTGAGGACTCGGTGGCCGGCCTCGACGCGGCCGCCGTCGAAGTCCATGTCGACCAGCGGCACCCGGATGGTGTGCTGGACCGGTCCGTCGAAGCGGAGGAGCTCGTCGACGGCGTTGGCGTCGAGCGAGGGCCCGGTCCGCCGCCAGAGCTCGAGCTGGTCAGGATGCTTCAGCAGGGCCAGGATGCTGTTGCCGATGAGGTTCACGGTCGTCTCGTGACCGGCGACGTACAGCAGGATCACCGTCGAGATCAGCTCGGCCTCGCTCAGGCGGTCTCCCTGCTCCTCGGCGACGATCAGCGCGCTGAGCACGTCGTCGCCGAGCATCCTGCGCCGCTGGGCGATCACCGTCCGCAGGTGGTCGGCCATCAGGTCCCCGGCGCGCTGGGCCCCACTGCGCTGCTCTGCCGTGCACGTCGGCTCCAGGCCCCAGGTGATGGCCTGCGACCAGTCCCGCAGCTCGTCGGCCCGCTCGGTGGGCATGGCGAGCAGATCCGAGATGACCTGGAACGGCACCGGGAACGCCAGCTCGTCCACCACGTCGAGCGAGCCGCGCTCGGCGGCGCGGTCGAGCACGGTGCCGACCAGCTCTCCCACCCGGGGCCGCAGCGCCTCGATCGCCGACGGCGTGAAGGCCTTGTTCACCAGGCCGCGCATGCGGGTGTGGTCCGGGGGGTCGAGCGTCAGCATGGACTTCGCCGCCCCCCGGCGCCGCCGGGCCGCCCGCTCCTCGATCGCCTCGGCGCTGAGATCGACCGCCGACTCGTCGACGTCGCGGCTGACCTTCGGTGAGCGCAGCACCCGGGCGACGTCGTCGTAGCGGCTCAGCACCGTGATGCCGATCGGCGAGCGGTGGACGGGGTCGTGCTCCCGTAAGCGCGCGTAGAAGGGGTACGGGTCGGACCGGAAGGCGGGGTCGAAGGGGTTGAACACGGCCGGGGCGTTCATGCCCCCGTTCTAGCGGGTCAACCCGGCGGCCGGAACGGCCGATGGACACCGGCGATGGAGCGAACCGCGATCCTGGCCCGTGGACTGGTCAAGCGCTTCGGTGAGCGCACGGCCGTGGACCACCTCGACCTGAGCGTGCCCGAGGGCAGCTGGTTCGGCCTCGTCGGGCCCAACGGGGCCGGGAAGACCACGACGATCAAGATGCTCGTGGGCCTGCTGCGCCCCGACGAGGGCCGGGTCGTGGTGGACGGCGTCGAGGTCTGGCCCGACCCGCTCGAGGCCAAGCGGCGCCTGGGTGTGCTCCCCGACGACCTGCGCCTCTTCGAGCGGCTGACCGGCCAGGAGCTGCTCGTCTACATCGGTCTGCTGCGCGGCATGGCCCGCGCCGAGGTCGACCGGCGCGCCGCAGCGCTTCTCGAGGTGCTCGGCCTCACGGGCTCACGGGGTGACCTCGTCGCCGACTACTCGACCGGCATGCGCAAGAAGGTCGCGCTCGCCGCCGCCCTGCTCCACGCGCCGAGGGTCCTGCTGCTCGACGAGCCCTTCGAGTCCGTCGACCCGGTCTCCAGCCGGATCATCGTCGAGGTCCTCCAGCAGTACCGGGCGGGAGGCGGGACGATCGTGTTCTCCAGCCACGTCATGGACACCGTCGAGCGGCTGTGCGACCGCGTCGCCATCGTCGACGCCGGCCGCGTCGTGCGGCACGGACCGGTCGAGGAGCTGCTGCGACAGGGGCGTCTGGAGGACGTCTTCATCGACGCCGTCGGAGCCGTCGCCCGCCGCCCCGAGGACGCCCTGGCCTGGCTGAGCGCAGGCCCGACGCGGTGAGCACCCCTGCCGCCCTGGGCGGCTCGCTGCGCCTCCGGGACCTGGCCGTGCTCGGCTTCCGCCTCCGCTGGAAGCTCGTTCGGAACCGGGCGAGCCGCATGGGGAAGCGTTCGCCCCTGCTCACCGTCGTCGTCGGCGTGCTCTACGCCGCGGGCACCATCGTCGGGCTGCTCGCCACCCGTGGCATGGGCCCCGAGGCCGCCGACCGGCGCGTCCTGCTGCATCTCTCGTCGCTC
>JBIKWW010000298.1:0-4957 GCA_044356125.1 Acidimicrobiia bacterium | reverse complement strand
GGTCCAGGACCCTCGGCGACGACGCCGGACCACCGAGCTCCTCGGGCCGGTTCCGTTCCGACGAGCCGATGTTGGTGGCGACGCGCATGGGGCACAGCACGGACACGCCGATGCCCGCCGACCGCAGCTCCTTCTGCAGCACCTCGGCGAGCGCCACGACCCCGTACTTCGTCACGCAGTAGGGCCCGAGGCCGACGTTCGGCGCGAGCCCGGCGAAGGACGCCGTGAACAGCACGTGGCCGCCACCGCCCTGGGCGACCATGCGTGGCACGAACGCCTCCACGCCGTGGATCGGGCCCCACAGGTTCACCCGCATGAGCCACTCCCAGTCGGCGTGGCTCATGTCGACGGTCGGCCCGCCGACGGCGACACCAGCGTTGTGGAAGCAGATGTCGACGCGGCCGTGGGCGTCGAAGGCGGCGTCGGCGAGGCGCTGCACCGCGGCGAGGTCACCGACATCGCAGCGGACGCCGATCCCGCCGAGCTCGGCGGCGGCCGCATCGAGCGGCCCCTGCTCGACGTCGGCCAGCACCACCTTCGCACCCTCGGCGACGAGCGCCCGCGCCGTCGCCAGGCCGATACCCGACGCGCCACCCGTGATGACCGCGACCTTGCCGGAGAAGGAGTCCATGACGGCAGTCTGCGCCCTGCGACGCCGTCGATCCGAGTCGGCCGGCCCGACCGGCGTGACGGCCCGGGGGCGGGGTCAGGCCGTGGCGAACGCCTGGCGCAGCGCCGCGCCCAGCTCGTCGGTCATCTCGGCGGCGGCGTCGATCAGGCCCAGGTAGTTCCAGAACCCGTGGATCATGCCCGGGTAGCAGTGGACCCGGGCCTCCACCCCGGCCGCCCGCAGGGCCTCGCCGTAGGCCGCCCCCTCGTCGCGCAGCGGGTCGAGCTCAGCGGTGACGATCAACGCCGGCGGCAGGCCCGCCAGCTCCGCCCGGATGGGCGCGTGGGCGTCGAGATCCTCGATGTGGGGGGCGTACTGGCGCATGAACCAGGCGATCAGCTCGGCGTCGAGGAGGTAGCCGGAGGCGTTCTCCCGCTTGCTCGGGTAGTCGTCGGAGGGGCCGGCCACGGCCGGGTAGACGAGCGCCTGGAACACCAGGGCGGGGCCACCGGTGTCGCGCAGGGCCTGGGTGACGACGGCGGCCAGGTTCCCACCGGCGGAGTCCCCGCAGACGGCCAGGCGGGCGGGGTCGAGGCCGAGCTCGGCGCCGTGGCCGGCGACCCACCGGGTGGCGGCGATGCAGTCCTCGGTGGCGGCCGGGTAGGGATGCTCGGGGGCCAGGCGGTAGTCGACGGCGACGATGACGGCCCCGGACTGCTCGCACAGGCGCCGGCACACGGTGTCGTGGGTGTCGAGGTTGCCGATGACGAACCCACCCCCGTGGAAGAACACGACCCCGGGGAAGGGCCCCGGTCCCACCGGCGTGTAGACCCGGACCGCCAGGTCGCCGGCAGGGCCGGGGATGGTCCGGTCGGCCGTGCCGGCGATGGTGGTGGGCGGGGCGAGCCGGGCGATCATGACGACGCCGGCGTCGGACAGCATCCGACCCTGGGCCGGGGGAAGGTCCACGAGCTTGAAGGGGGCGGCGGCGAGGCGGTCCAGGATGAACTGGCACTGCGGGTGGACTGGCATCACACCCGATCCTGCCAGAGGACCGGCGTTCAGCCCGGCGCGGTCACCGTGGGCCTGCACCCACACCCCGGGACCGGCCCCGGGAGCGGGCCCAGCGCAGGAGCTGGAACACGTTGTTGGCCACGACGACCGCCATGACGGGGACCATGCCGACGAGGCCCCCGATCCACACGGTGAACGAGATCACGGCGGCCGCGATGGCGAGGTAGACGATGGCGAACACGCCCGGGCCCCATCGGACGATCACCCGACGGTGGAACCCGTTGGTCTCGCCCTCGGGCCCGGCGATCCGCAGCCCGATCAGGGTCGTGACGAGGTCGGCCACCACCAGCCCCACGGCCAGCACCACCAGCACGGGCGCTCAAGTTAGCGACTGCGCCGGACCACCCCGCGCACCGGTCGGCTCGCCGCGCGCCGGGCCGATCAGTCCCGGAGGGCCGGGCCGGGGCCCGAGAGGTCGACCTGATCGAACGACCCGATCTCGAGGTGCGTGCCGACCCCGCGGGTGAAGTGCGGCTCGCCGTCGCGCCGGACGCCGACCGTGTGCCATCCCGCGTCCCGGGCGGCATCGAGCTCGTCGACGAGGTCGGACAGGAAGACCACGGAACCCGGCTGCTCCCCGAGGACTTCTGCGATGTGCACATATGACTCGCGGACGCGCTTGGGGCCGCCATTGACGGTGTCGAAGTGGGCGTCGAACAGCGGGAGCAGGTCACCTTCGGGCGAATGGCCGAACCAGGTGCGCTGGGCCTGCACCGAGCCCGACGAGAAGATCACGAGACGGTGGCCGGCGCCGTGCCAGCGGCGCAGCGTCCCGATGACGTCGGGGTAGAAGTGGCTGCACAGCTCCCCGGCGGCGAAGCCCCGGGCCCACAGCCGACCCTGGAGCGTCTTGAGGGGCGTGGCCTTGCGGTCCTCGGCGATCCAGCTGCGCAGGATCTCCACGATGCGGTCGGGCCCGGCGGTCGGCTCCCCGGCCAGCTCGCGCACCTGGGCGCAGGCCTCGCGCACCTCGGGGTCCTCGGCGTGGTCGCGCAGCTCGTCGGGGAACCGCTCGGCCGAATAGGGGTAGAGCGTGGCCTCGACGAACCCGGTGGACGAGGTCGTGCCCTCGATGTCGACGACGATCGTGAGGGGTCGGGCGGCGGTCACGCCGCGGGCACCACGAGCTCGTCGTAGGTCGGGAACCCGGAGGCGATCGGGTCCCCCGTGAAGTCCCCGACCCAGCCCTCGGGGACCTTGAAGAAGCGGATGGCGGCGAAGCCCGGGTCGCTGCCCATGTCGAACCAGTGGCGTGTCCCGGCGGGCACCGACAGGTAGTCGCCGGCCTGTCCGACCACGATGTGGACCCGGCCGTCGAGGCGGAGATAGAAGGCGCCCGAGCCCTCGACGAAGAAGCGCACCTCGTCATCGGCGTGGGTGTGCTCGGCGAGGAACTTCGAGCGGGCGCCGGCGACCTGCGTGGCCCATTCGTCGTCGGTCTGCAGCGGCCCGCGGTGCAGCCGGATCACGTCGACGGTGTCGTAGCCGCCCTCCTCGCGGATGCGGGTGACCTCATCGCGGTAGGCGGCGAGCACGTCGTCCTGGACGGCGTCGGGAGCCAGGCCGCGGGTGCCCCACTGCTCGAAGACCACGCCCACGGCGTTCAGCGCCGTGGCGATCTCGGCCGGGTCGGTGGTCCGCAGCACCACGGTGCCCGGGGCGTCATCGGGGGTGATCACGAGCAACGTCACGGGATCCGATCCTACGGCCCGCCCGCCGGCCCGCCCACCGGCCCGCCCGAGCTCATGATCCGGTCGAGCCCGCCCGCAGCCCGGCGACGGCGTCGAACACGTCACGCAGGGGTCCCTGCAGGACCTCGCGACGGGCCCGCCGGACGGCGACGTAGCGCTCGTGGGCGGCAGGACGGGGCGGGCTGGCGGCGCCGGAACCGACCCAGGCCGACACCAGTGCCCCGAGGTCGTCGTGCAGGCCGACGGCGACGGCGGCGAGCGCCGCGTCGGCCAGCGGCGCGCCGTCCTGGCGGGACGGCACCCGCCAGGGGGCGCCCACGACATCGGCCTTGATGGCGTTCCACAGCGCCGACCGGGCCCCACCCCCGACGGCGAGGACCTCGCTCACGCTGATGCCGTGGTCGGCGAAGACCTCGAGGAAGTCGGCGTACTCGAAGGCGATGGCCTCGAGCATGGAGCGCCAGAGGACGGACCGGTTCGTCCCCGCGGTCATCCCCAGCCACGTGCCGGCGGCATGGGGGTTGTCGGGGTTGCCGCCCGAGAGGTACGGCAGGAACAGGACGCCGTCGCTGCCCGGGGCCACGGCGGCCGCGGCGGCGTCCTCGCGGCGGTACACCTCGTCGTCGCCGGGCTCGTGGAGCAGCTCGTCGCGGAACCAGCGCAGCGACAGCCCACCGGCCTTCACGTAGCCCCAGTAGAGGCTCTGCCCGTCGATCGTGCCCAGCGAGTACAGCATCCCCGGGACGCGCGACACCGCCGGGTGGATGCCCGACACGCCGACCGTCAGGATGCTGGCCGTCCCGGCGACGTCGGTGGCCATGCCCGGACGCACCAGCCCGGCCGAGAGGTTCGACTGCATGACGTCACCGGCCCCCGCGGCGATGGGCACGCCGGCACGCAGCCCGATGCGGCCTGCGAACACATCCGTCAGCGCGCCGATGATCGCGGTCGGCGGCCGGACCACCGGGCACAGGGCCCGCGGGATGCCCAGATCGGCGAGCTGCCGGTCCGAGAAGTCGCGGCGGGCGGCATCCCATCCGATGATCCAGCCCGACATCTGCGACGGGTCGGTGAACGCGTCGTCCACACCGAGCCCGGCCAGGCGGCCGGCGACGAAGGGGGCCAGGGAGAGGACCTTGGCGATGCGGGCGTACACGTCGGGCTCGTGGAGCTGCACCCAGCGCAGCACCGCCGGCGTGACGTAGGTGTCGAGCGAGGCGTTGCCGCTCTCCTCGATCCAGCGCGGCTCGACCTCGTTCTGCAGCCAGGCGACCTCGCTCGTGCAGCGGACGTCGAGGTAGGGGATGAGGGGCCGCACCGGCCGCCAGTCGCGGTCGACGAAGACCGGGCCGCAGAGGATGCCCGACAGCGCCATGGCGGCCACGTCGCCGGGCTCCAGGCCTCGGGTCGCGGCCCCGGCGACCGCCGCCGCCGCGGCGGCGACCACGGCTTCGGTGATCTGGTCGGCGTCCATCTCCACCCAGCCGGGGCGGAGATGGACGAAGGCGTGCTCGGCGTAGCCCTCGCCGAGCAGCTCACCGTCGCTGGTGTACACCCCGGCCTTGGAGCCCTGGGTGCCGAC
>JBIKWW010000297.1:0-4962 GCA_044356125.1 Acidimicrobiia bacterium | reverse complement strand
GCGGCGAGCATCGACGCCCAGGTCGATCCGCTCCCCGGTGTGGCCTCGACGAGGTCGGCCAGGCCGGGAAGGGCGGCGCGCTGGTCCGCCAAGGATCGGGCGACCGACTGGTCGGCGAGGAGGACCCGCGCGCCGCAGTGGTCGAGGATGTAGGCCTTCTCCGAGGCCGACAGCGCCATGTTCAGGCCGACCCAGATGCCGCCGATCCGCTGGACGGCGAGGAACGCGACGATGATCGAGACGGAGTTGGGCATGGACGCCGCCACCCGGTCACCCGGTCGGACCCCGAGACCCACCAGGGCGCCGGCTGCCCGGGCGACCGCGGCCTCGATGTCGCCGTAGGCGAGGCGGCCGTCGGGCGCCACGAACGCCTCGACCGGACCCAGGTGGGCCCGTTGACGAACCAGCTGCTGGAGCGTCTGGGGACCGTCGGGGATCGGCGCGGCATCGAGGGCGATCGACAGGCCCGCGGTCGCGACGACCCGCTCGATGGCCTGGTTCCACTCGGTGCGTTGGATGGATGGCGTCACGGGAGCTCGGTTCCTCTCGGTCAGAAGATGGCCAGCGGGTTGCAGGGGCTTCCCGTGGCACCACGGAATCGCAGCGGCGCCAGCACGAAGCTGAACTCCCACCGCCGGAGTCGGTTGCACATGGCGGCCAGCGGGTCGAGATCGCAGTTGTCGATCAACCACAGACCCATGGCCACCAGACCGACCGTGTGGATCGGCATCGAGAACCTCGCCACCCCCGTGGGCCGCACGTCCTGGGCCACGTCGGAACCGAGCAGCGCGACGTCCCGTTCCCGCAGCCACGGGAGACACGAGGCGTGGAGGCCTGGCTGGTGGCTTCCCGTGTAGGTCATCCCCGCCCGGGAGCGACGAGCGGCCTCACCGGTCCGGACCAGCAGGACATCTCCCGGACCGACCCGGATCCCGGCCCGTTCGGAAGCTTCGTCGAGGTGAGCGGGCGTGATCGGCGTGCCGGGTTCCATCGGGTCGACACCGAGGAGCGCAGCGACATCGAGCAGAACACCGCGGGTGGCGACCCCCTGGCTCACGGCCCGGACGTCGCTCCGAGTCGCGCCGTGCCGGTCGGTGACCAGCGACGCCGGGGCTCCGTTGTACATGAGCCCGTTCCAGAACACGTGGCTGGGCGCGTCGAGGTGGGTGATGGTCATCCCGTGGAAGATCATGCCCAGGTACTCGGCGGCCACGCTGGAACGACCACCGTCGGACGCTCCCGGTCGGGCATGCGCTCCGCACTCGTCGCGGTCGAGTCCGGTGGCCACCATGTACCGCTGGGCGTTGACGGTACCGGTGACGATGTCGTGGGCGCAGGACACGGTGATGCCCTCCCGAACCAGACCCGCCGCCCGCCGACGGTGCTCGTCGGTGATCAGGTTCAGGGTCCCCCGTTCGTCGTCGGTGCCCCAGCGGCCCCAGTTCGACAACCCGGTCATCCAGGCTTCGACCTCGTCGCTGATGTCCGCCGACCCGTCTTCGCCGCTCACTCCGCCTCCGGAAGGGTTGCCTCGATGCTGCTGCGCAGCGTGCCATCGGCCTGGAGAGCTTCGATCTCCGCGTCGCTCATGCGGAGGAGCTCGACGAGCACGTCGCGGTTGTCCGTGCCCGGGCCGAGCGGGCGGGGCACGCTGGTGACGTCGACTTCGGAGAACCTCCAGGGCGCGGACGGGATGCGGACCGGGGCCCCGCTCTCGTCGCTGAAGTCGAGCACGGCCCGACGCTCGACGGCCCACGGCGCCTGAACGGCATCGGCGACCGTCCTGACCCGACCGACCACGAGGCCCTCGGCTTCGAGGAGCACACCGACCTCCTCCGCCGTCCCCCGCTGCAACAGGGCGGCCTGGAGCTCCCCGATGAGCTCGGCTCGCCGGTCACGGCGCCGCCCGCTGTCGAGGAACCGCTCATCGGTCGTCAGCTCCATGCATCCGAATGCCGAGCAGATCTTCGCGAAGACCTGGCTGCTGACGGGATTGCCACAGCTGAACGAGTGGCCGTCCGACGTCGTGAAGATCGTCTGCGGCGTCGAGCCGGAGCGGGGCGGTCGCGCCGTCGGGCTCAGGAGGGCGGACACGAACTCGTTCTGGAACAGGATCGAGTGGGCCAGAGAGACGTCGATGTGCTGGCCCCTGCCCGTCCGCTCCCGGTGGATCACCGCCGCGAGCACGGCAACCGCCGCGTCCTTCGCTGCGGCGAAGTCGGCGATCGACATCGGGTCGTGCTCGATCGGTCCCGACTTGAGCTTCGACACCGTGTGCAGATACCCCGCCTCGGCGTGGACGTACGGGGCGTAGGCACGCCGGTGACGCCAGGAGTTCTTCTGGCCGTATCCCGAGATCGAGACGTAGATGAGCCGGGGACACGACTGCTGCAGGGAGCCGAAGTCGAGCTTCCAGGCGTCCATCACACCGGGGCGGAAGTTCTCGATCAGGACGTCCACCTCGGCGCACAGGCGACGGACGAGGTCGCGCCCGGCCTCCCGGGCGAGGTCGACCGAGATCAGTCGCTTCCCGACATTGAGCTGGATGAAACCCGACGAGCTCACCCCGCCGAGCTTCCCGGCCGCTCTCGTCTGGTCGCCCTCCGGGGGTTCGAGCTTGATGACATCGGCACCGAGGTCCGACAGCATCCGGGTGCAGTGCGGCCCGGCGATCACCCGGCTCAGGTCGAGTACCCGCAGGCCGCGCAGCGGCCGGTCGTCGGATCGGGCCGCTACTTCCACCGGGACGATCCCTGCGCCACCTGGCCGAACGGCTGATCGGCGTGGTCGACGGGTTCACGGGGGAGTCCGAGCACCTTCTCCGCGATGTGGTTCTTCTGGATCTCGTCGGTCCCGCCGGCGATCGAGGTCGCCGGTGAGCTCAGCGCGAAGTCCTGGAAGCGGGCCGAAGGTGACGCATCCCCGATCAGGGTTCCGTAGGCACCCTGGACTCGGAGCCCCAGCTCCCGCTGCCGGCGTGTGATCTCCGAGACGGTGAGCTTCGAGATCGGTCCTTCCAGCCCAGGAGCTGCGACCGAGCGCATGCGGAGGTTCGTGTAGCCCATGATGGTGCGCATGGTGTAGAGCTTCGCCAGCTCCTGCCGCACCAGCGGATCGTCACTGCGACCGAAGCGCTGCACCAGATCGTCCACCACCCGGTTGATCCCCCGGTTGCCGCGTGCTTCCTTCTTGGTCGGCCGGACCAGCGACTCGAGGACGGCGCCGGCGGGAGCGCCGAGGTCGACCGCCCCGAACGGCCCACCTTCGTGCGCGGCCGGGTTGAAGGAGTTCTTCTCGTACTGCAGGAAGGTCCGGGCCACCGCCCAGCCGTCACCGACCGCGCCCAGCCGGTCTTCGTCGGCGACGATGGCGTCGTTCAGATGCACCATGTAGAACTCGTCGTCTCGACCGTTCATCTGCTTGATCGGATGGCACTCGACGCCGGGCTGGTTGGCCGGGCAGAGGAAGAACGTCAGACCGGCGTGCTTGGGGGAGTCCCAGTCGGTGCGCCCCAGCATCATCCCGTAGGTGACCCGCTTCACGTTGCTGTTCCAGATCTTCGTTCCGCTCATCCGCCACTCCTTGCCGTCGCGCACGGCTCGGGTACGGGAGCCGGCGAGGTCGGAGCCGGCGTCGGGCTCACTGAGCAACTGGCAGAGCGTGATGCGCCCGTAGGCCATTCCCTTGAGGTAGCGGTCGCACTGCTCGTCGGTGCCGTGGCGGAACAGCATCGGGGCCAGCAGCGAGGGGCCGATTCCCGACGGCGGGGCGAGCGCTCCGGCAGTGCGTCGCTCGGCCCTGACCTGCTTGGCGATCGAGATCGGGAGCCCGCGCCCGCCCCACTCGACCGGCCACGTCGGGTAGGCCCAGCGGTTGTCGTGCATCAGCTCGAACCACTCCCCGACGCTGCGTGCCGGATCCCAGTTGCCCCGGTACCAGTCGCGGGCCTCCGAGATGATGGCTGCCTCGTTCATGTGACGACATCCTTCCTTGCGCCGGGCTTCCGGCGACGGTGGTGGACGTAGGAAAGCAGTACACCTGATTGTGTGTCAAGCGGCCCAGGCGATTGACAGGGCAAAAGCAGTACACTAGTTTCACCCGCGGGTGGGGACACGTCGGTCCCGGATGTCCCCTTTCGACGCCACCGCACCGAGGTCGAACTCCATGACTCGCTCGAACACCGAACTCCTCGACACCACCCCGGGCGGGGCGGCCCGGCCGGCCGTCTCGGTCGACCCCATCACGGGGAGGAAGCGCTTCGACACCCGCGCGCGGCGCTTCACCGGCCCTCCGTCGTGGGGCGGCTACGCCGTGGTCGGCGACGAGGCGCTCAAGACCCTTCCCGACGCCCCGGCCGAAGCCCACTTCGACGAGCGGGCCCGCGCCCGCTACGACGACTACAAGCAGGCCCGTCGGGGAACGGGCTCCTTCGTGGCGCTGGCGAAGAGCAACCTGAGCTTCAAGGAAGACCCGTTCGCGACGGACCCGGTGCCCCGGGACGCGCTGCACGACGAGTGCGAGATCCTCGTCATCGGTGCCGGGTTCGCCGGGCTGATGCTCTGGTACAAGCTGCAGCAGGCCGGCTTCGATGACGTCCGCTTCTGCGACAAGGGCGGTGACGTCGGCGGGACGTGGTACTTCAACCGGTACCCCGGGGTCGCCTGCGACGTCGAGGCGTACAGCTACCTGCCACTGCTGGAGGAGATGGAGTACATCCCTCCGATGAAGTTCGCCTCCGGGTTCGAGATCTACCAGTACTGCCAGCGGATGGCCGAGCGGTTCGGCTTCTACGACCGGTGCCTGTTCCATACGGCCGTCAACGGGGTCGACTGGGACGCCGAGGCGGAGCGCTGGGTCGTGACCACCGATCGGGGCGACGCCATGCGCGCACGGTTCGTGGTGCTGGCCAACGGCATCCTCACCACGCCCAAGCTGGCCCGGATCGATGGGATGGAGACGTTC
>JBIKWW010000296.1:0-4963 GCA_044356125.1 Acidimicrobiia bacterium | reverse complement strand
TTCGATGCCCACCTCGGTGTGGTCCCCGGGGAACCCCTTGCCGATGTCGTGCAGCAGCGTTCCGATCAGCAGGAGATCGGGGCGGTGGACCATGCGCACCAGCTCGGCGGCGTTGGCGGCGGCCTCGCACAGGTGCCGGTCCACGGTGAAGCGGTGGTAGGCGTTGCGCTGGGGCTTGCAGCGCACGGCCGACCACTCGGGAAGCGCCCGCTCGAGCAGCCGGTAGCGGTCGAGTGCCTCGACCACGTCGATGGCGCTGCGTCCGGCGCCGAACAGGGTGACGAGGGCCTGTCGGGCGGCCGCCGGCCAGCGGGTGCCGGGGTCCAGGGGGGCCACCTCGGCAGCGAGCCGCTCCAGCGTCGGACGATCGATCGAGGCCTGGCTCTGGGCGGCGACGGCCGCCACCCGGAGCATGTCGACAACGGTCGCCGGCTCACCTGGTCCTGCGGCGGCGAGGGCGACCCGGTTGCCCCGCAGCTCGATGTGCTGGCCCAGGCGGACGGTCCTCGGGCGTCGTCGCCGGGCGTTCAGATCGGTGGAGACCCGCTCCCAGAAGCGCTCGGCGACCCACTGGATCTCGCGCCCGGCGGCCGAGACGCGTCGCATGAGCTCGTCGTCGTCGAGGCCCAGCGAGGTGGCGACGGCCGCCTGCTCCTGGAGCAGCAGGCGGTCCTGCGGGCGACCGGTGCAGCGGTGCAGGGCCGTGCGGACGTCGAGCAGGAGCTCCTCGTGCCCGGCGAGCACGGACCGTTCCACCTCCAGGGCGTCGATGACGGCCTCATGACCGGTGGCGAGCGCCCAGTCGATGGCGTGGAGGTCGCGCAGCCCGCCCTGACCCTCCTTGAGGTCGGGCTCGAGCAGGAACGCCACCTCCCCGTGGCGGTGGTGGCGCTCGCGCACCACGGTGAGCAGCTCGCGCAGTCGGGCGCCGCCCTGCTTGCGCCACTGCGTGGCGACGGCGTCGACCACGGCGGCACTCAGGTCGGCGTCACCGCCGACGTGGGCGGTGCTGAGCAGCGCCGTCGCCGTGCCCAGCCCCCGCCCGGCCGGGGCCCGGGCGCTCGACGGTGCGTGGGTCAGGGGGGTGACCTTCCAGCCCTGGTCCCACAGCGGATACCAGAGCTGCTCGGCGACCGCCGCCACCTGGCGGTCGGCGACCCGGTCGGGGTGCAGCAGGAGGAGGTCCAGGTCGCTGCCCGGGCAGAGCTGGGCCTTGGCCGTCCCGCCGATGGCCAGCAGCGCCCAGCCGCCGGGCAGGTGCCCGGCGGCCAGGTCGTTCAGCGTGCTGCGCGCCAGCTCCCAGAGCTGCGCCCGCAGCGCCGCCGGGGCCAGATCGGCCCGGGCGACGAGGGCTCGGCGGGCGTCGACGGTCGGCACGCTGGACGGATCAGATGGCGTCGGTTCCGCGTTCGCCGGTGCGGATGCGCACGACGTTGTCGACCGACGTGACCCAGATCTTGCCGTCGCCGATCTTGTCCGTGCGGGCCGCGTCGGTGATGGCGGCCACGATGGCCTCCAGCTGGTCCTCGGTGACGAGCACCTCGACGCGGATCTTGGGCACGAAGTCGATCGTGTACTCCTGGCCCCGGTAGACCTCGGTGTGGCCGCGCTGGCGGCCGAAGCCCTGGACCTCGCTGACGGTCATGCCGTGCACGCCGGCCTGCTGGAGCGCGGCCTTGACGTCGTCGAGCTTGAACGGCTTCAGGATGGCGGTGACGAGCTTCATGATCAGATCCTCCCCGAGAACGAGTAAGCGGTCTCCTGGTGCTCGGAGATGTCGAGGCCCTCGGCCTCGGCGTCCTCGCTCACCCGGAGGCCGATGGTCTTGTTGATCGCCACGGCGATCGCGAACGTGATCACGCCGGACCACACCATGGTGGCGACGGAGGCGATGATCTGGTTGCCGAGCAGCTTGGCTCCGCCGCCGAAGAAGATGCCGTCGGCTCCGAGGCCGTTGACGTCCTTGGTGGCGAAGAAGCCGAGCAGGATCGAGCCGACGAGGCCGCCGACGAGATGGACGCCGATGACATCGAGGGCGTCATCGAGCTTCAGCATGGCCTTGATGCGCAGGCCGAGGTAGCACACGACACCGGCGATCGCTCCGATGGCGAGGGCGCCGAGGGTGTTGACGAAGCCGGCGCACGGGGTGATGGCCACGAGACCGGCGACCGCACCCGAGGCGGCGCCGAGGGTGGTGGCGTGCCCGCCCTTGATGCGCTCGGCGATGAGCCAGGTGCACAGGGCGGCGGCGGCGGCGATGTGGGTGTTCATGAAGGCCTGGGCGGCCAGTTCGTTGGCGCCGAGCGCCGAGCCGGCGTTGAAACCGATCCAGCCGAACCACAGGATGCCGGTGCCGAGCAGGGTGAGGGGTAGCGAGTGCGGGGGCATGGGCTCGCGGCCGTGGCCCCGGCGGTTGCCGACGACCTTGACGAGCACGAGCGCGGCGATGCCGGCGTTGATGTGCACGACGGCGCCGCCGGCGAAGTCGAGCGCGCCCCGCTGGAAGAGCCAGCCGGTGGGGGAGAAGACCCAGTGGGCCACGGGGGAGTAGACGAGCACGGACCACAGCGCGATGAACAGCGCGTAGGCACCGAACTTGAGGCGGTCGGCGGTGGCGCCGGTGATGAGGGCGGGGGTGATGATGGCGAACATCATCTGGAAGACGACGAACAGCAGCGGCGGGATGATGAGGCCGAAGTCGCCGGTGTAGCCGGGGAGCTGCTTGGCTCCCTCTCCCACGACGTTGGCGAGGCCCACGAAGTCGAAGTTGCCGATGTACTTGCCGCCGTCGCCGAAGGCGAGGGAGAAGCCGACGAGCACCCAGATCACGCTGATGATGCCCATCGCGAAGAAGTTCTGCATGAGCATCCCGAGCACGTGGCGGCTGCGGACCATGCCTGCGTAGAAGAAGGCCAGCCCCGGTGTCATGAAGAGCACCAGGGCGGCAGAGACGAGCACCCAGGTGGTGCTCCCGGCGTCGATCGCCGCGGTCATGGGCTGTTTCCCTTCCGGCCCGGTCTCGGTGGTGTGGTTGGGGGGTCGGGCCGAGTGGAGAGAGCGTCCGGGATGGCGGTTTCCGTCCTGTTCTCGCCGTGTTTCGAACCCGTGAACACCGGAGGAGTCGTTCAGGTGTGTCGGCGCCGGATGGGTTCAGAAGATGAACCTGGCTACCGTGTGCCCATGACCCCCGCCCCCGCCGACCCGGGTCCTGCGGGTTCTCGGGGCTCGGCCCCGGCGCTGACGCCCCCGCTGACGCCCCCGCTGACGCCCCCGCTGACGCCCCCGCTGACGCCCCCGCTGACGCCCGGAGCCGCCCGCCTGACGTTCCTGATCTGCGCCGCTTCGACCTACGTCGTGACGCTCGACCTCTCCATCGTCAACGTGGCGTTCCCGGAGATCCAGAAGGCGCTCACGGGCTCGACCCGGGCGGAGCTGTCGTGGGTCGTCACCGCGTACAACATCTTCTACGCCGGGCTCCTCGTGGTGGCGGGCAAGACGGCCGACCGCGTCGGGCGGCGCCGGATGTTCCTGGCCGGCACCGCCGTGTTCGGCGTCGGGTCCGTGCTTGCCGGGGCCGCCCCCACGCTGCAGCTCCTCGTCGCCGGGCGGGTCGTGCAGGGCGTCGGCGGGGCGATCGCCGCACCGGCGGCGCTCGGCCTGCTGCTCGCCGCCTTCCCGCCGCAGCGCCGCACCGCCGTCATGGCCGGCTTCGGGTCGGTCGGCGCGCTCGGGGTGGCGAGCGGTCCGAGCATCGGCGCCGCCCTGATCACGCTGACCGACTGGCGAGCGGCGTTCCTCGTGAACGTGCCCGTGTGCCTGGCGGTGTTCGTCGCCGGTCGGAGGGTGCTGGGCGAGACCCCGCGCCAGACCAGCCGGCACCAGCCCGACTACGCCGGGGCGGCGATGATCACGCTCGCTCTCGGGTCGCTGGCGCTCGGCCTGTCGCAGTCCGAGCGGTGGGGGCTGGTCGATCCGCGCACGATCGTGTCCGTCGGCCTCGCCGTCGTCCTGGCTCCGCTGTTCATCGTCCGCCAACGGCGACACCCCGAGCCGGTGCTCGACCTCGGCCTGTTCCGGTCGCGCTCGTTCAGCGTGGCCAACTGCTCGACCGTGCTGTTCTCGGCCGGGTTCGCCGCCTACGGACTGAACAACGTGCTCTTCCTGCGCACCGTCTGGGGCATGTCGGTGCTGAAGGCCGGGCTCGTCACCGCCGTCGGTCCGCTCACCGTCGCCCTCCTCGCACCCTTCACCGGCCGGTTGGCCGCCCGCCACGGGTTCCGGCCGCCGCTGCTGGTCGGACCGCTCGTCCTGGCCGCCGCCGTGCTCAGCTACCGCTTCGCCCTCCACGCCGACCGCAACCTCGTCCTGTGGGTGCTGATGGGGGTGATCGGCGGGGCGGGGGTGGCCTGCATCATCCCCGTGAACTCCGCCGCCGCCGTGTCCGAGCTGCCGCCCCCGAGGTTCGGCATCGGCGGGGCCGTCACCAACACGGCCCGCCAGATCGGCTCGGTGATCGGGGTGGCCGGGCTGGTGGCGCTGCTGGGGGAGCCGGGCTCGCCGGCGGCCGCCCTGGCCTCGTACCGGCGGGGCTGGGTGTTCATCGCCGTCGTGGTGCTGCTGAGCGGGGTGATCTCGACGGCGCAGCCCT
The DNA here is from genome assembly GCA_044356125.1 of Acidimicrobiia bacterium. GTDB lineage: Bacteria > Actinomycetota > Acidimicrobiia > Acidimicrobiales > JANYDT01 > JBIKWW01. The sequence goes on along the minus strand of JBIKWW010000296.1, from coordinate 315 downwards.
CCCGGGCCCGCGCCGCCTGACCCGCCGCCGAGCCGCCGCCGAGCCGCCGCCTGACCCGCCGCCGAGCCGCTGGCCGACCAGACCGCTCGGACCGCGGGGCTGCGGTGGCTGCCGCGGAGGCCGTGGAACACTGGAGCCATGCGTGCTCCGCGGTGCTCCGTGACCTGTCGTCGCTCGTCCGTCGGGACGGCGGTCCGATGAAGGGCGCGGCCGGTTCGCCCGTCGCGTCGGTCGTGCGCCAGGAGCGCCTCGCCCGGGTCCGCGCCGCCATGGCCGCCCAGGGGGTCGACGCCCTCCTGCTGTCGCTCGGGGCCG
>JBIKWW010000295.1:0-4980 GCA_044356125.1 Acidimicrobiia bacterium | reverse complement strand
CCCCCGCAACGTTCTCCGGACCCAAGGGAGCACCCGTGGCCGAACCGTCACCGATTCTCGAGCTGCTCGGTGTGAACAAGAGCTTCGGGCCCGTGCACGTCCTCCACGACGTCGACTTCCGCGTCTACCCCGGGAAGGTCACCGCCCTGATCGGCGACAACGGAGCCGGCAAGTCCACGCTCATCAAGTGCATCACCGGCATCTACGGGATGGACTCCGGGGAGTTCCACTTCGACGGCCGGCCGGTGACGGTGCATGGCCCCCGCGACGCCGCCGCCCTCGGGATCGAGGTCGTGTACCAGGACCTGGCACTGTGCGACAACCTCGACATCGTCCAGAACATGTTCCTCGGACGCGAGGCCAAGACCCTCGGCCTGCTCGACGAGCGGACCATGGAGGCCAAGGCCCGGGAGACGCTCGCCAGCCTCTCGGTGCGGACCGTCAAGAGCGTCCGAACCGCTGTTTCGGCCCTGTCGGGTGGCCAGCGCCAGACCGTCGCCATCGCCAAGGCGGTGCTGTGGAACTCCAAGGTCGTGATGCTCGACGAGCCCACCGCCGCCCTCGGCGTGGCCCAGACCAAGCAGGTGCTCGACCTCGTCCGGCGCCTGGCCGACCAGGGGCTCGGGGTGGTCGTGATCTCCCACAACATGAACGACGTCCTCGAGGTGGCCGACCGGGTCTGCGCCATGTACCTCGGCCGGGTGGCCGCCGACGTGCCCGTCGCGCAGGTCACCAAGGAGCGCCTTGTCGAGCTCATCACGTCGGGCCACTCCGGCGACATCGGCCTCCCCCGCGTCGACGCCTGAACCCACCGCCCGCTCACCGACCCCGGCACCCACCACGCACATGACCTCCACCTCGTCATCCAGCCCGACCGCCTCCAGCCCGGCCACGACCGCCGAGTCCGATTTCGCCCTCGACACCTCGAAGCAGACCTTCACCTCGAGCTGGCACGCCTACCGGGCCCGACTCAAGGGCGGCGAACTGGGCCTCATTCCCGCTTCGCTGTCGATCCTCGTACTCGTCGCCGTGTTCGGGTTCTCCCGGCCCGACACGTTCCTGTCGCTGCAGAACTTCGGGAACCTGCTGCAGCAGGCCTCGCCCATCATCATGATCTCGATGGGGGTCACGTTCGTCCTCCTGCTCGGTGAGATCGACCTCTCGGCCGGATGGACGGCGGGTGTCACCGCGGCGGTGATGGTCACGGCCTTCCGCGACGGGCGGTCCCTCATCGTCGCCGTCGCCCTCAGCCTGGCCGTGGCCGCCCTGCTCGGCCTGCTCACCGGCTACCTCGTGTCCTACGTGGGCATCCCGTCGTTCGTGGTCACGCTGGCGTTCTTCCTGACCTACCAGGGCATCCTGCTGAACATCACCGGCGAGGGCGGGACGGTCCAGCTCACCAACTCCACGATGCGCTCGCTCATGACGAAGAACATGGGCATCGCCGGCTCGTGGGTGTTCGCCGCCGTGATCCTCGCCATCGTCGGCCTGCTGCAGTGGCGCAAGGTCACCGGTGGGCTGCCGGCCGCCGTGGCCGCCGCCCAGTTCGGCGCCGTCGCGCTCGGGGTGGTCGTGTTCACGGCCGTGCTGGCCCGCAACCGCGCCTTCGCCGGTGCCACCGTCAAGCTCATCGGCATCCCGCTGGTGGTGCCGTTCGTGCTCGTGGTGATGGCCGGGCTCACCTTCCTGCTCACCCGCACGGCCTACGGCCGCCATCTCTTCGCCGTGGGCGGCAACACCGAGGCGGCCCGCCGGGCCGGCATCGACACCAAGCGCATCCGCATGTCGGCGTTCGTGCTGTGCGCCCTCGTGTCGGGTCTCGGCGGCTATCTGCTGGCCTCCCGGTCGGGCTCCGTCGACCCCCAGATGGGCGGCAACCAGACGCTGCTGCTGGCCGTGGGGGCAGCCGTCATCGGCGGCACGTCGCTGTTCGGCGGCAAAGGCCGCATGATCAACGCCCTGCTCGGCGGCCTGGTGCTGGCCATCATCGACAACGGCCTGCCCCTCGTCGGCAAGGCCACCCCGTTCGGGATCAAGGAGATCGACTTCAGTCGGTCCGGCATCAAGTTCATCGTGTCGGGCCTGATCCTGCTGATGGCCGCTTCGGTCGACGCCCTCAGCCGCAAGCGCGCCGGCTGACCCGCGTACGGGCCGGACCGGGTCAGCGGCGGCCCGTGCGCATGGCTCGCTTCTGCTCGATGAAGTCCACGAGCACGTAGTCGCCGAGGGTCTCAGGGGTCGTGAAGAAGGCGCGGCCCCGGTTCATGGCGGTGATCTTCTCCACGAACGCCTTCAGGTAGCTCGTGGCATCGAGCATGAAGGTGTTGATCGTGATCTTCTCGCGGGTGCACCGCGCCACCTCGGTGAGCGTGGCCTCGATCGTCTCGCGCACCGGCGGGTAGTTGAAGAAGGGCTCCCCGCCCGGGAGGATGTGGGCGGTCGGCTCACCGTCGGTGATCATGATGATCTGCTTGGTGCCGGTCTGCTTGGCCAGCATGCGACGGCTGAGCATGAACGCGTGCTGCATGTTCGTGCCGTAGACGAAGTCCCACGACACCTCGGGCAGCTTCTCGGGCTTGATCTCGTAGGCGGTCTCGGAGAAGCCCACGATCCCGAGGAAGTCCCGCGGGTACATCGTGGAGATGAGCGAGTGCAGCGCCATCGCCACCTTCTTGGCCGACAGGAAGTTGTCGCGCATCGGCATCGACAGGGAGAGGTCCAGCATCAGGACCGTGCTCGAGCGCACGAGCGTCTCGGTCTGCTCGATCTCGAAGTCGTCGGGTGTGAGCCGCACCGGCGTGCCGCTGCCCGCCCGGCCGAGGGCGTTGCGGATGGTGCGCTCGATGGAGAGGTTGAACGGGTCGCCGAATTCGTAGGGCTTGGTCTGGAAGTTGCGCTCCGCCCCCTGGCCCACCTTCTCGAGCTGGTGGCGGCCCATCTTGTCCTTGGCCAGCTTGGAGAACAGGTCGTTGAGGGCGTTGGCACCGATGCGGCGCAGGCCCTTGGGCGTCAGCTCCAGGCGGCCGTCCTTCTGCTGGACCAGACCGGCCTGCTCGAGCATCTTGGTCAGCTCGGCCAGCTTCTCGAGCGAGGCCGCGGCGTCGGGCCCGAGCAGGTCGCGGGCGGCCTCCAGGTCGGCCTCCGCGAGGGCGCCGGGCTGGGTGGCGTTGCGCAGGAGGTTCTCGAGGTCGTCGATGCGGCCGAGGTCCATCATCGCCTGCATGGCCTCGGACATCCCCATGGGGTCCTGGCCCTCGAAGTTGAAGCTGCGGTCCCAGTTCATGTTGGGGAAGGCCTGGCGCAGACCCTGGCCGAGCTGGTCCATCTGCCAGCGCAGGTCCATGTCCTCGAGGAGCTGGTTGGCCAGGCCCTGGAGCTGGGCGCGCTGCTCGGGCGTCATCGAGTTGAGCATCTGCTGCGCAGCCATCATCTGCTGGGCCATCTGCTGCAGGAGCTCTTCGAGGTTCTCCGGGTTGCCGGGGAAGAAGTCGCCGAACTGCTCCATGAACCGGTCGAAGTCGGCCTGGGTGTCCTCGCCGGCATTGTGCTGGTCGAGCAGGTTGTTCAGCGCGCTGAACATGTCCTTCATGCGGGCCATCTGCTCGGGCGACATGTTGTTGACCGCGTCGCTCACGCGGTCGAGGTACTGCTGCATGAGCTGCTGGCGGAGCTGCTCCATGAGCTCGCCGAAGCGCTGCTCGGCCTCGCTGGAGGAGAAGTCGTAGTTCTGCAGGCCCTGGACCATGCCGGCGAGGTCCTGGGGGAGCAGGTCGAGCTGGAGGTTCTTCTCGGCCCGGCTGGCGTTGGCCGTCTCCTGGCGGCGCTGGTCACCGGACTGCTCGGCGTGCTCGGCGGCTCGGTCGAGGGCCTCGCGCTCCATGTCGACGACCTCACGGAGCTGCTGCGCGATCTCGTCGTACACGCCGCCCAGGTTCGACCGCTCGAGGATGTCCTCCCGGCGCTGGCGCAGCCGCTCCATCAGCTCGCGCATGCCGGCGACACGCTCGCCGTTGCGGTCCTTGAAGCCGTTCTGGAGCATCTTGCGCAGCGCCGCATTGAGATCGCCGTGGTACAGCAGATCGTCGTTCAGCTGCGCCATCACCTCGTCGGCGTCCAGATCGAAGCCGACCTGGGTTCCGTCCCAGCGGGAGTAACGGAGGCGTGACATGAGCGGAGGCTACGCCCACCCGCCGGTCTGCGGCGACCTCAGGGCGGCCGCCACCGCGCGGGCGCTGGCCGAGGGGCGGCGCTCGATGTCGTCGGCCGTCATGACCATGGTGCGGAACCCGAGGGCGGCGATGGCCGACCACCGGGTCCGGTCCTCCTGGAAGCGGCCCTCGTGCGTGGCCCGGCCGTCGAGCTCGAGGACCAGCCCACCCACGACCAGGTCGACCCGGGCGACGAACCGGCCCTCGGGGGTGCGCAGCTCCACCTGGCGGCGCGGCTCGGGCAGGCCGTGGTGGCGCAGGAGCTGGACGGCCCGGGTCTCGAGGTGGGACTCCGTGGGCGGGGCCCCGGCGGGCCGGCGGTCGAGCACGGCCCGCAGCCGCCGGGCCCCGAGGGTCGCCGCCCGCCCGGGGTTGGCGGCCAGCAGCTCGACGAGGTCGGACACCGAGACCAGGCGACGGCGCAGGGCCGCCTCCAGCGCCAGCTCGACCTGCTCGGACGGCTCCACCGGGTGGCGGTCGCCGGCCCACCGGGGGGCCGCAGCCAGGTCGTGTCCGAGATCGAGCAGGGTCTCGGCGGGCGAGGTGACCGGCCAGCCGGCCACCCGTTCACCCGGAGCGCGCCAGCGGCTGCGGTGGGCTCCGGGTGCGGCCCGGCGGCCCGCCGGGATGCGGACGGTTCCGCGCCCCCTGGCCTCGAAGCCGTCGAGCTCCCACAGCGCCGCCGCCGACGCCCGGCTCACCAGGGCGTCGGGCTCGTGCCGGCGGACCAGCACGGCCAGATCGAGGTACCAGCGGGGAACCTCGATCGTGG
>JBIKWW010000294.1:0-4997 GCA_044356125.1 Acidimicrobiia bacterium | reverse complement strand
CGAGGTCGAGCGGATCCTGGCCCTGCGCGAGCCGGCCCGGCTGCGGGCGGCGCAGTACCAGGTGCTCGACGAGCGGCTCGCCTCGCCCGGCGGATCCCGGTCGCGCCTTCGCCCCAGCGTCAGCTACGGCGTCCTGCGCCGGGCCGTGCTCGACCGCGAGATCGCCGAGGTGCTGGCCCTCATCGGCTACCCGGGCCGGGGCTACCCGCCGGGCTCGCAGCACCATGCCCGCACGACCCGCGTCGTCACGCTCTGGCACGACCACCACCTCGCCCGCCCCCGCCCGGATCTCGACCTCGGGTTCGAGCTGCGGCGCATCAACTTCCTGCAGGGCCGGATCGACCGCCGCATGCGGGCCCTGGCCGACGACCTCCGCACCACGGCCGACCACCCCTCCGGCGACCCTGCCTACCGGGCCCTCCGGGAGCTGCGTGCCGAGCTCGACGCCATCTTCCGCCGGTCCGCCGACCAGGGCCGGATCCTGCGCTCACGCCGACGCCTGGCCAAGGTGTACGACGGCGACAGCGCCAGGCAGGCCCGGCTCGACGCCAAGCTCGAACGGCTCCGCAGCTGCCTCAGCGCCGTCCCGTGCCTCATCGACTTCGCCCGGCCCGCCTCGCAGGACGCAGCGCAGTTCGCCGAGAACGGTGCCGGGAGCGAGCTCATGGCCGCCCTCGACGACGTGCTGTGCTTCGCCTCGGAGCACCTGCAGCTCAGCACGGTGCGCCGCGACGTGAACGCGGCCCTGAAGCGGGCGGCGGCGACCGAGCTCGGCGGCACGCCCAGCCTGCGCGCCCTCAAGGCCTGCTTCCCGGCCTACGACGAGGTGTCGCTGGCCCTGCGGAACCAGCTCACCGGGGAGAACGACGACATCGAGGTGCTTCGGGTCAGCCCCAAGGACACGGTGCGTCTGGTCGACGAGGCCGTCTCCGGGCCCAAGCTGGCGGGGGCGCGGTTCAGCAATGCCAGCGGGTTCCTGAGCCGGGCCTGGCGGGCCAACGATCTGCTGTGGGGCCGCCTCGACGCCGCCGAGCGCGTCATCAGCGCCCTCTGCCCGATCGGCCCGCCGGGGCAGGAGATCATGGCCACCCGCGTGCGGGACCGCCTCATCGGCGAGGCCCACGAGCTGATCATCGCCGAGGCCATGGACACGCCGGACCTGCGCGACGTGCTGCTGCGCATCCACCGCGAGGCCGGGGGCGGCAGCACGCGCCGCCGTCGTGGTCGCCCGGCCGCCCGGTCGGGCCATGGCCGGTCGGGCCCCGCCGAGCCCACCCCCGCCGAGCCCACCCCCGCAGACATCGTCGCGTCCATCCGCACGGCGTTCCGCCAGCCCCCGGCGCCGCCGGCGCGGGAGTGGCTGCCCGTGGCGGCCAGGGCGGTGCGGGTGATCGACCGGGTGGCTGCCGGGCTGCCCGGGGCCGACGGTCGCCTGGCCGGGCCGCGGACGTGGTTCAGTGCCGTCCTCAGGGTGCTGGCCGGCGTGGCCGAGATCGCCCTGCCCGGGCGGGCCCGGGCGATCATGGTGCGCCATCTGGCCAGTCTGGGCATCGTCGCCGGGATCTTGATGATCGTGCTGGGCGGGTTCATCGGGGGACCGGGCGTCACCTCGTTCGGTTGGGTGGTGACGATGGTGGCGGTGTCGGTGCGCCTGCTCGCCACCGTGTTGACATCGTGGGTGACGGGTGGGCGATGGCGGGTGGCGATGGCCGGAGCGCTCGCCGCCCTGGCCGGGTTCGCCGCCTACGCCGTGGTCGCCCTGGAGGGGGGCCGGCGCACGGCGGTGGTGGCGGGCATCGGCGTGGCTGCCGGGCTGGTGCTGGACGCCGCGCTGCGTTGGCCGGCGGGCCGACGCCGCCCGACGAGCCGGCCCGCGGCCGACAGGACGGCGGCCGACAGGACCGGCGCGTTCAGGTGCCCGGCGGGGCGGGGCGACTGCCCGGTCGTGGCCAGGCAGACGTCGTGCCCGCTGCTGGCCGGTCAGGCCCCGTGCCCGCCCGCCCAGCGGCCGCGCCCACGCCGCCCGAAGCGCCCGGGCGGGCACCGCCTGGTCTCGCTGATCGTCGCCCTGGCCATCACCACGACCGTCGCCGCGGCCGGCGTGGGGCAGGTCCGGGAGGACGTGCGCGACCGGCTGTGCCGGGGGGCCGATCCCGCCCGCCCGGGCGTGGCGTCGCGGCTGCTGCTGCTTCCCTGCCCCCAACCCGCCCGGGCACCGGAGGGCTGAGGCAACGCCGCCCCGGCGAGGTCGTCCGGGTAGGCCGACGCCGGGCCCGACCGGGCAGGCCAGCCGACGGGCATGATCGACCTCCAAGAAGCAAGACGTGCTTGAACAGATCGTCGATGACTACCTGCAGTTCAACGGCTACTTCACTACCCACAACGTCCGGTTCCGACCGAGGGCTGATCACCCGGACCGGATCAGCTGCTGAAGGCGGCCGGGCTCGCTTCGGCGCCACGGCCGCCAGGATGACGCGACAGCGAGGTCCCTTCGCGGTCGACCCCGAGCCACGGCGGTTCACCCTGTTCGCCCGACCTACGCCGCGTTCCCCGGGCACGTCGATCTCGACCCGGCCGACCTCCGTCGTGACGGTCTTGGTGCGGACACCATTGCGGGAGCTGCCGCCGTTCTGCTCAGACCCGTTTGTGTTCGGGCGGCGGCTGCGATCTGGGTGGTGCGTCGGAATTCGATCAGCCGGACGCTCGGGCGGTGTAGTCGAGGATCTGCTCGGGCAGGTTCACGCCGGCGGCGAGGTCGATGCCGTGGACGGCCTGTACGTGCGTCCGGAACCAGATGTCGAAGGGATCCTCGGAGGTGGCCACGCCGAACAGCGACGCGGCCAGGTCGTCGGACTCGAGCATCACCAGGGCGACGTCGCCGGCGGGCGTCGACTGGATCCAGGTGGATTCGCGGGTGATGCCGTGCCGGGTGCGGGAGCGGCGGTGGTCGGCGGCGCGGTCACCACGCCAGCAGGCGAGCATCTCGTCGCGGTCGGCATCGGTGTTGCCGGGGACGATGGGAAGGGCGAAGCAGATGGTCTGGCTCATGATGGGACTCCTCGTCGTGGGAAGCGCCGTCGACTTCGTTCGGCGGCGATGCCAGTGTCGTGCGGGCGAGTCGACCTGCCCATCCCTGCCGATCTGGGATATTCCTGCATCTGGCTGTACATCCGGGGGGACGCGGGCCACGATGATGCACATGGCCGCCCTCAGTCGGGATGTCGCGCACCTGACCGGCGAAATCGAGCGTCTCGCCACGCGTTCGCTGCCCTACGCCGCATTGCACCGTGAGATCACCGGTCGGATTCGGAAGGTGATGCCGGTCGACGCGGCGTGCTGGCACGGGCTCGACCCGTCGAACCAGCTGTTGACCACGGCCGACCCGGTCGAGTTGCTGGCCAACGGCTTCATGACGGCCGAGACCGAATCAGTCGCGGCTCGCGCGCTGCTCGCCAGCGAGTACCAGCGAAACGACTTCAACAGCTTCGCCGGGCTCGCCACTCGGCGCCGTCCGTCGGCGATCCTCAGCGAGTCGACGCGCGGCCGTCCCGACAGGAGCGCCCGTTACAACGAGTTCCTCGAACCCTTCGGCCTTCCGCACGAGTTGCGGACCGTGATGGTGACCCGCGGTCGAGTGTGGGGTGCCGTCATCTTCCACCGGACGGCGGAGACCGGCGATTTCACCCCCGAGGAGGCCGAGGTGATGGGCAAGCTGACGCGACCGATCGCCGACGCGCTGCGCAGCAGCGTCCGGGTGGACGCGGCACGTCGCGCCGGACCGCGGGCACCGGGGATGCTGCTGCTCGATGCCGACGACGAGGTGGTGCTCGCCACGCCCAACACCGGCGAGCTGCTCGAGCTGCTCCGCCACAGCGACACGGTGGAGCGGAACCCTCCGGCGAGCGTGCTGATCATCGCCTCGCAGACGCGGGCGGCGGCGACGCTCGGCAAGCAGGCACAGCCGCTCCACGTCCCGACCAAGGCGGGGTGGGTCACCCTGCACGGCTCGATGCCCGATGGTCGCGAGGGGCATGTCGCCGTGATCGTGCAGGGCACCGCCGAGCACGACGCCGCGCCGCTCCGGCTGGAGGCCTTCGCGCTCAGCGAACGCGAGCGCGACGTCGCGTCGCTCATTGCACAGGGTCTCGACACGTCGGCGATCGCGGAGCGGCTCTTCATCTCACCGTGGACCGTGCAGGACCACTGCAAGGCGATCTTCGAGAAGACGGAGACACGCAACCGGCGAGAGCTCCGCGCCCGGATCTTCTTCCACGACCACCTCCCCGCCATCGCCGAGAGGACACCGCTCGACGGAGAGGGCCATCTCGACGTCGTGGCCTCCTCGGGCGGGTCGGCGGCAAGTTCCGCCGCCGGAGCTCGAGGCCCCTCCGGATTCCGCTCCGGTTCCCGGTAACCGCCGGACGCGCCTACCGTGCGCGTCCATGCACGTGGTGATCGTGGGTGGGGGCGTCAGCGGCATGCTGGCCACGCTGATGCTGGCCCGCGACGGCCACCAGGTCACGGTCGTCGAGCGCGACCTCACCGAGCTGCCGCCCACGCCCGATGAGGCGTTCGCCCACTGGGACCGCACCGGCGCCCCCCACGCCCGCCAGTCCCACGCCCTGCTCGCCCGCTTGCGGACCATCATGCAGCGGCGCATGCCCGACGTGCTCGACAGCCTCCACGATTGGGGTGTCACCGAGCTGACGGTCGACCGGCTGATGCCCCCCACCATCACCGACCGCACCCGGCGCGACGGCGACGACGAACTGGTGCTCCTGGCCTGTCGGCGCCTCACGCTCGAGTGGGCACTGCGCCGGGCGGCGACGGCCGAGCCCGGTGTGGCCTGGGCCGCCGGGCGGGGCGTGCGTGGCCTCGTCGCCGAGGGCACCGACGTGCGTGGCGTCGGCCTGGAGGATGGCACCGAGGTGCGCGGCGACCTCGTGGTCGTAGCCGGCGGGCGGCGCTCCCCGGTCATGAACTGGATCGCCGAGCTG
>JBIKWW010000293.1:0-5015 GCA_044356125.1 Acidimicrobiia bacterium | reverse complement strand
CCCGACGCGGCAGCGGGGAGGCCACCCACCGGATCACACCGGCGGCGGCCTCCCCGCAGGAGGTCCGGCCATCGGGCCGTCAGGCCGTCAGGCGATCAGGCCGTCAGGCCGTCACTTCTTCATGAAGGTGGCGACGTTGGTGGCGTCGATCACCACCGAGGGCACGAAGACCTGGCCGGTCTGGGGGCTCTTGCCCGACTTGACCGTGGCGTCGACCAGCTCGACGCCCTTCTTGGCGATCGCCGCCCAGTCCTGCTTGACGGTCGCCTTCCAGGTTCCCTTCTTGGCGATCTCGGTGAGGGCGAAGTCCTGGCCGTCGACGCCGGTCACGGCGACCTCGGTGCGGCCCAGCTCGTTCACCGCCTGGTCGGCGCCCTTGGCGCAGTTGTCCCAGGCGCACCAGATGCCCTGGATCTTGCCCTTGCCGTACTTGGCGAGCAGGTCCTTGCCGTCCTTCTTGCCCGTGGCCACGCCGCCCTCGGCACCCTCGGCGAGGGCCTCGATGCGGTGGTACTCGAGCACGGTGATGCCCTTGCTCTTGAAGAACGCCTCGGCGGCGCGGCCGCGGATCTTCACGGGCTCGAAGTCGTCGAAGGTGAACATGAGGACGGCGCCCTTGCCGCCGATGGCCTTCACCATGGCGCCGGCCGCCTGCTCACCGAGGGTCTTGTTGTCGGTCGTCACGTTGGCGGTCACGCCGTTCGCGACACCGGCGTCGAGCCCGAACACGGGGATCTTGGCGGCCTTGGCGGCGGCCAGGCCGGGGCCCATCTTGGCGACCTCGCCCATGCCGAGGACGATGGCCGAGGCCTTCTGGGAGGCGGCGGTGCGCAGCTCGGTGACGGTCTTGGCGTCGTCGGACTTGGTGTCGACGATGCGGGTCGTCCAGCCCTTGGCCTTGGCGCCGGCCACGAAGTTGTCGACGACCTCCTTGGTGGCGGGCTGCTGGGAGTAGAAGGGCGACACGATCACGATCGACACCTTCTTGGACTGGGCCGACGCCACGGGCGACGGGCTGAAGGTGGTGGCCGCGACGGCGCCGGCGGCGAGCACGGACGCAGCGGCGATGCGCCGGGTGGTGCGGAGGTTCATGGGACTGGATTCCTCGTGTGGGTCGGTTCGGTCGGTGGATTGGGTGGGGTTGGGTGGATTGGGTGGGTGGCTCGGGGAGCCGGTGGCTTCAGGAGGCCGGTGGGGTTGAGGCGGAGCGCTCGGCGGCGAGCGCGGCGAACAGCGGGGACAGCTCCGGGGCGACGGCGTCGATCCGGTCGGCGAGCCGGCGGTGGACGGCGGCCCGGCCCGGGTGGGGCTCGAACCGTCGGGTGACGGCGGGGGCGGACCCTACCGAACCTCCCGGTCCGGCTCCAGACCGGGGCCCGGCGCCGGGGGCGGGGAACGGGGTGCCGGCGACGGCCGTCCAGGCGCAGGCGGCCGCCCCGAGCAGCCCGGCGTGGGTGTCATCGGCCCGGACGACGGGGGCGTCGATCACGTCCGCGATCGCTGCGCACCAGGCGTCGGAGGCCGATCCGCCCCCGCACACCGCCAGGGGACGGCCCCGGACGCCGAGGCGGTCGGCGATCTGGCGCAGCGCGTGGGCGACGCCCTCGAGCACGGCGGCGGCCAGTTCGGCCGGGCCGGTCGAGGCCTGCAGCCCGATGAGCGTCCCGGCGGCGTGGACGTCGGCGATGGGGACGCGCGAGCCGGCCAGGTTCGGGAGCATGACGAGGCCGTGCGCGGCGGCGCACACGCCGGTGGCGAGGGACTCGAGCGCGGCCGGGTCGATCCCACCGAGCAGCTCGGCCCGGGCCCAGTCCACGGTGGCGCCGACACTGGGCAGGGGGCCCACCGCCAGCCACGTCCCGCCGGGCGACGGCAGGGCGATGACCCCGGGGCTGTCGGGCCGGACGGCGGTGAGCACACCGAGCCAGCCGCTCGTGCCGAGCGCCGCGTAGGGGACACCGGTTCCGGTGCCGACGATCCCGATCGTGGTGGCCACGGCGTCGCCGGCGGCGTGGACGACGGGCAGACCGGCCGGGAGGCCCAGGTGCGCGGCAGCCTCGGCCAGCAGCACCCCGGCCACCGAGTCCGGGGCCGTGATCGTCGGGAGCAGGGCGGGCAGCCGGCGGGGGTCGGGCCCGCAGGCGGCGGCCACCGGGAGGGCCCAGGAACTGCCGTCGGCGACGGCCAGGCCGGTGGTGGCGGCCGTCGTCGGGTCGCAGCACCGGACGCCGGTCAGACGCCGGACGACCTCGGAGTGGCCCCCGAGGAGCAGGCCGGTCGCCGCCTCCACCGAGCCGGGCTCGTGGGTGGCGAGCCAGGCGAACTTGGCGCCGACGTTGGTGGCGTCGGGCTGGGCGCCGGTCAGCTCGGCCCAGCGCGGGCCGAGAGCGGCGGCGAGGGCCTCGTGCTCGGCGGTGGCCCGGACGTCGCTGTAGAGCAGCGCCGGGCGGACCGGCCCGTCCCCGGCGACGAGGAGGAGGTCCTGCATCTGGCCGGTGACGGCCACCGCGTCGATGCCGCGGACGGCGTCGCCACAGGCCCGTACGGCGGCGACGGTGCCCTCCCACCAGTGCGCCGGATCCTGCTCGACCCGGCCGGGCCCGGGACGCTGCGTCGGGTGGCCGACATCGGCGACGACCTCGATGCGGCCGTCGGCGTCGACCACGCCGGCCTTCACCGCGGTCGATCCCACGTCGACGGCGAGGACCCTCACCGGCGGGCCCTCGTCGTCGAGGCGTTCAGCACCACGGCGGCGACGATGACCACGCCGATCACGATCGTCGAGTCGTAGCTCTGCACGCCGACGAGGTTCAGCCCGTTGTCGAGCAGACGGACGATGAGGGCGCCGTAGACGGTGCCCACGATGCTCGGACGGCCCTTCCGGAAGAACGCCATCCCGAGGAAGACCGAGGCGATCGACTCGAGCATGTAGCTGCCCATGCCGGTGGCGGAGACGGCGCTGATGTTCGACACCTGCAGCACCCCGGCGAAGGCGGCGCACAGTCCGGCGACGACGAAGGCGCCGAGGCACAGGCGGTCGACCTCCAGCCCGGCGTAGCGCGACGCCTCGGGGTTGCCGCCGATGGCGTACCAGCGCCGGCCGAGCACCGTGCGGTCGAGGACGAACCACAGCACGGCGGACACGACGATCGCCGCGATCAGCACGTTGTAGACGCCGAGGGTCTTGCCCGTGCCCAGCGTCTGCAGCGGGGCGGGGAGCACGGGCGCCACCGTCTGGCCCTTGGCGCGCTTGAGGCCGACCCCCTCGAGGACCTTCATCATGGCCAGGGTGGCGATGAAGGCGAGCACGCCCACGTACGCCACCAGCAGCCCGTTGACGATCCCGACGATCACCCCGACGACCATGGCGACACCCACGGCGACCAGCCACCGGGCCGGGTGCCCGCCGGTCAGGAACGTGGCCATCATCACGCCGGCCAGGCCCGCGGTCATGCCCACGGACAGATCGAAGTGACCCACCACCATCACGATCGTCTGACCGCACGCCATGACCACCAGGGCGGCGATCGACACGAGCACGTTGTCGACGATGTTGGCCTTGGTGAGGAAGGTGTCGGGCCTCATGACGGCGAACACGCCGAACACAGCCACGAGCGACGCCAGGCCGAGCAGGGGCCGCAGGTCGGCCATGCGCGGGCGCCGGGCGGCCGTTGACGTGCCGGTCGGGTCGCTCACGGTCGGGTCGCTCACGGTCGGGTCGCTCACGAGGCCACCGCCTCGGCCGGGCCGTGCCCGTAGCACCACGACAGCAGCGTCCGTTCGTCGGTCGTCGCCGCGTCCACGACCGTCACCAGCCTGCCCTCGTGCATCACGGCGATCCTGTCGCACCAGCCGAGGAGTTCGGGGAGCTCGGAGCTGACGACGACCACGGCCGCGCCCGAATCCGTACGCGCGCGTATGAGATGGTAGATCTCGCTCTTGGTGCCGACGTCGACCCCCCGGGTCGGCTCGTCGAGCAGCAGCAGGGCCGGCCCGGTCGACAGCACGCGGGCCAGCACGACCTTCTGCTGGTTGCCGCCCGACAGGGTGGTGACGTCCTGTTCGAGCGACTGGCGCCGGACGTCGATCTCGTCGGCTCGTCGGCGGGCGTGCTCGGCGCTGCGCCGCGGCGACAGCACACCCATCCGGGCCAGGCGGCCGAGACGGGACAGGTTCACGTTGCGCTCGATGGAGTCCGGCACGATCCCCTCCGCCTTGCGCTCCTGGGGAACCATGGCCACGCCGGCGCGCACGGCACCTGCGACCCCACCCCCGCCCGGGGCCAGGACCTCGCCACCGACGACCACCCGGCCATGACGGGGGCGCTGCCGTCCGGCCATGATCCGCAGCAGCTCGCTGCGGCCCGACCCGGCCAGCCCGGCGACACCCAGGATCTCGCCCGACCGGACCTCGAGGTCGACCCGGCGGCAGCGCCGGCCGCCCACCCCTTCGACCGATGCCGCCACCGCACCGGGCACCCCCCGGCCGGGGAACAGCGCCTCGAAGGGGCGGCCGGCCATGGCGGTGATCAGTTCGTCGACACCCACGTCGGCCACCCGCTCCTCGGCCACCAGACGACCGTTGCGCAGCACCGTGCAGGTGTCGCAGAGGGCCTTCACCTCGGCCAGGCGGTGCGAGACGTACAGCACGCCGACGCCCCGGTCCCGCAGCCGGTGCACGGCCACGAAGAGGTGGGCCGTCTCCGTGTCGGTGAGCGATGCGGTCGGCTCGTCGAGCACCACCAGGCGGGCGTCGTGCGACAGGGCCCGGGCGATGGCGACCATGGTCTGCTCGACGGGCGACAGCGACGAGGCCTCGCGACGGGGGTCGAGATCCTGGTCGAGCAGTCCCAGCAGCTCGGCGGCCCGGGCCTCGAGGGACCGCCAGCGCACGACGCCGAGGCGCTGGTGCCCCCGGTGGCCGAGCAGCACGTTCTCGGCCACCGACAGGCCGGGCACGATCTGCAGCTCCTGGTGGAGGGTGGCGATCCCGGCGGCCTGGGAGCTGCGGGCGTC
>JBIKWW010000292.1:0-5023 GCA_044356125.1 Acidimicrobiia bacterium | reverse complement strand
GCTCGGCATCGATCCCCTCGAGCGGCTGGGTCGTCACGAACGCCCGCCAGCGCTGCGCCATCGAGTCGAGCTCGGGGAGCTCCTCGACCGGTGCCGTGGTGGCCTCGAACTGGGGCTCGAAACGGATGTGCAGGAGCGCCGAGCAGTCGCTGACGATCCCCTGCAGGTCGAGGAGCCGGTACACCTCCGGGGCGATCCCCAGCAGCGGAAGGCGGGTCACGGCCCCGGCCGGAAGCGGCCCCAGGCGGGCCAGCGCCTGCGCCGTCACCTCGGCCGGACCCAGACCCCAGCAGGGCAGCGGGTCGAGGGGCACGACCGGCCGCTGGCCCGTCAGGGGGACGTGGCGGCAACTGCCCGCCTCGGTGTCGAGCACCACCACCCCCTTGGGCGCTCCGGGGTCGTCGGCGAAGCTGAACGTGTCGGTCGAGCCGGCGTACCAGACCCTCGGCCGGACCTGCAGGTGCACGTGGTAGTGGCCGAGCAGCACCAGATCGGCGCGCAGATCGGCGGCGTCGAGCTCGATCTCGTTGATGTCGGGGTAGCGGCGCTCGACCGAGGTCACCAGCGGATGGGTGACGAGCAGGTTGACGTGATCGGCCCGTCGCTCGCGGTCGGCCCGCAGCAGGCAGGCCCGGGCGTCCTCGGCGGTTCGGGTCTGGGGTACGAGGTGGAACGTGGTGCCGTCGATCGACAGCCGCTCGTAGTCCATCCGGTGGGCGAAGCGGAACTCCGGGAACGCCTCGGCCAGGACCCGGTAGGGGTTGCCCGTCCCCGGAAGGCGGGGCGTGTCGTGGTTGCCGGAGATCGCCACCAGCGGGATGCCGTGCTCGCGCACCCGGGCGAGCGCCCGCATGACCACGAGGAAGCTTCGGTAGGTGGGCCGCGGGTGGTCGAACACGTCGCCGAGCCAGAGCACGGCGTCAGGCGACTGGGCCAGGCACAGTTCGACGGCGGCGGTGAAGGACTCCTCGAAATCGACCTCCCGGCGGTTCGCCCCCTCCTCGGTGACGGCGCTGTACGCCGACCGGCCGAGGTGGGCGTCTCCGAAGGCAGCGATCCGCATGGTCGTCGGAGTGTACGGAGCGCCGCTGACAGTCCCCGGACCTCACCTCAGCGCATCCGGTCCCGTGGGACCCCATCCGGCATGGGGCCGCCACGGGCGGGTCAGCGGGCCCTTCGGGCCTCGGCGCGTCGCTCCGCCTCGAGCCGCTCCAGCCCGGGCTCGGAGAAGTCCACGTGGCGCATCGCCTCGGCGATGAGGCGGTGGCCCGCCTCCTCGGCGATCTGACGGTGCATCTCCTGGGCGACCCGTCGGTAGGCGACGTGGCCCTGGGGTTGGGAGCGCAGCTCGAGCACGTGCATGGCCTGACGGGCGTTCATCTGCATGACGAACCGGATCCGGTAGGCCAGGGCGACCGCGTAGGGGGCCTGGTCCGGGAACCGGTCGACGAGGGCGTCGTGCAGTTCGGCTGAGCGCTCCATGGCGAGGTCGAAGTCCTCGGCCCAGCCCGCCTCCTCGACGTCGCCGGGCAGGACGTAGCCGTGCGAGGGCGACAGGGGCTGCCAGTCGATGGTCATGAGGCGGTGCCGCTGGAGGTCCCGGAAGGCGCCGTAGTCGGCGAGCACGTCGAAGCGGTACGAGGTGGCCTCGAAGGCGCGCCCGGGCCGGTGGCGTCGATTGCGGCGGTCGCCGACGTAGGCCATCAGCACCGCCCGCTTCTCCTCGGCCCCGAGGGACGCCACCCTGGTGCGGATCCGCTCCTCGGGCAGATCGAGGGCCTCGTAGAGGATCGCCGCGATGACCTTGTCCTCGCCGTCGGGGTCGGCGTCGACGAGCGTCACCGACGGGAGGTCGGCCGAGGCGAGCTCGTCGTCGGCAGCAGGTGGCTCCTGGGCGAACAGGTGCCGGGCCACGGCCGCCGTGTTGATCCGGTTGTCGTCGAAGTACTGGCTCCACACCCCGCCCCGGTCGGGCCGGTCGACGCGGGCGAGGAACGAGGGGATGACCTTGCGCAGCTCGTCGAGCATCAGCCCGGCGTACTCCCGGGCCTCGGGCAGCGGATGGGCGCGCATGCGCAGCAGGAGCTGCTCGTAGGCCTGGCCCGAGGCGTAGATGCCGACATTGGACACGGCCGCCGCCGGCAGCATGCCCCGGGCGGCGTCGAGGGCCTTGGCCCGGACCGCCTGACGCCACACGAAGTCCGAGTCCCCCGGGGACCGGGGCTGGCTGACCCGGTGGTGGTCGGTCATCCGGCCGAGCATGTCGGTGTAGGCGTCGAAGAGCCGGTCGAGGTCGCCGACGTAGCGGGTGCCCAGGTTCGAGCTGCAGATGTCCGGGTCGCGGTAGTAGCGGTACCGCCCCTCCAGCCGGGCGTCATAGCCGATGTAGCGGGTGGACTGCTCCAGGTAGCTGGCGAGTCGGCCCCGCTCCAGGATCTTGGTCAGCAGGTTCGAAGCCTGCTCGCAGGCCAGATGGACCCCGCCGAGCTGGGCCACCGAGTCGTCGCCGTACTCGACGAACACCTTCTCGTAGAGCGCCTCCGCCCGGGACAGACCCAGGGTGGCGTCGACACCGGCGTCGCCCTCGATGTCGAGCTCACCCACGAACTCGTCGAGGAACAGCCGTCGCAGGGACTTCGCCGAACGTGAATACCGGGCGAAGAGGGCGCCCTTGACGACCTCGGGGAGGTTCACGAGGGCGAAGACCGGCCCGTCGAGGTTGGTGAAGTACCTGCGGAGGATGTCGGCCTCGTCGGGCGTGAACTGCTCGGGCACGTAGAGGCTCACCGGGCGGTGATCGTAGGGATACCGGGGGCCTCCGACGCGCATGCCCCGGCGGATACCCCCGGGGGTGTCCACCATACCCCCGGGGGGTCTGCCAGAAACCGGTCAGACGACGACGATGCCGGCGTCGGCGTGCACGGTGACCCGCGCCGTCCGCCCGTTCGTGAGACGGCGACCGTCGGCGAACCACACGGCGGGGCGTTCCAGTTCGACGACGACGCAGGGCGCTCGCCGCTCGGTGACCGCCGGATGGGGCAGATGGGTGCCGGTGACGGCGCGGCGGCCCACCACCAGCAGCTCCGACCAGCCCAGGTCGCCCCAGATGGCGTCGACCAGCCCGTCGCCGGGGTGGGCGCGGGGCAGCGCCCGGTACCGGCGCCAGTGCCCCACGTTGCCGACCACTGCGACCGGCCGGCCCCGGCGCCGGGCGTGCAGGGTCGCCAGCACCCACGCCGTCGTGCTTCCGATCTCCACCTCGAGCAGGTCCACCGGATGGTGGTGGGCGTCGTCGGTGCACCAGCGGCCGACCGCCGACGCTCCGCCCAGGAAGCTCCACATCGATCCCCCGGTGAGCGCGACCCGGCGCGGGGCCCCCGGCGCCCCCGGTCCGGAGCTGGCAGGGGCGAGCGCAGCCGCCGCAGTGGCGTCGTCGTGGGCCACGGCGATCCCGGGCACGGCCCCGAGCCGTTCGCCCCAGGGCACGCCCGGTCGGATGGTCACGGCCCCTCCCCCACCCCGCCGCCGGTCTCCCCCTCGGCCTCGTCGCCGGGCTCCCGCACAAGCTCCCCCCCGAGCTCCTCGTCGGGTTCGTCGTCGGGTTCGTCGTCGAGCTCGTCGTCGACGGAGGTGCCCGAGATGCTGACGGCCACCACCCCACGGTGGAGCGCCTCGGCGGCGGCCCGGGCGGCAGCCGCGGTCTCGGGCACGGGGGCCACCTTGGCGATCTGGCGCAGCAGGTCGATCATCGACCGGACGGTCCGAACGAAATCGCCTCCGGACACGTCGAGCTCGTCGTCGGTCCCGAGGACCCGGTCGAGGGGCCGACCGCTCGCCCACAGGTGGGCCGCTCGCATGAAGCCCGGATCGGGGATCCTCGTGAGGGGGAGCCCGGCGGCGTGCTCGTCGTCGTTGAGGTGCTCGATCAGTTCGCCGATGAACCGCCACCGGGGCCCGAGTCCCTTGGGGGCGTTGCGGGGCAGTGGTGGGACGGCGCCTTCGCGGATGGGCGAGGGCCCCCGCCGGTCGAACACGAACGCCGAGACCATGGCGGCCAGCAGCGGAGGGGCAAGCCCGTCGAGCACACCCTCGTCCAGAGCCTCGGCGACGAGCAGATCGCATTCGTGGAACAGGCCGGCGAGACACGTGCCGGACGCGGTCAGGCTCCAGCCTCGGACATGGCCTCGGCGCTCGAGCACGCCGAGCACCCGGTCCAGGTGCGCCACGATCGAACCCGAGCGGGCCGCGGCCCCGGCCGACAACCGGCTGAGCTCGGCGCCCAACGCGTCGGCGCGGTCGGCGGCCCGCAGATGGGCGGCCAGGTCCGGGCACGAGGCGACCGAACCGCCGGGCATCGGGCCCGCTCCCCCTTCCCCGTGGTCACCGGACCGGCGCAGAGCCGCCCGAGAGTCGTCGCGGCGGCGGCGCAGGGCACGGCCCAGGGCGGCCACGGCTGCCTTGTTCGATGCACGCGTCCCGGGCGTGAACGGCGACGGCAGCGACACGGTGACGATCGGCTCTGGACGGCGGCGGAGATCCGCGGCGGCGAACGCCACCTCCTTGCCGCCGGCGGTGAGGGCCCGGACCCGGACGTCGCCCTCACGCCGGTCGCTGCGGCTCACGACGATCACCTCGGTCGGGGCGTCCCCGCCCGCCCGGCGTTCGATGCGCACGACATCGCCGGGCCGCAGGCTGCGCAGTGCGGTGGCGATGTCCTCGGTTCGTTCCGCCGGCGGACGGTGGCGCCCCATCCGCTGCTCGGCGCGGTAGGCCTCGAGATCACCGCGCTCGCAGGCGGCGGCCGTCCGCGCCGTGGCGAGGTCGGCCCGGAGCCGCTCGATGCGCACATGGCTGCGAACGAGGTCGGCATCGAGCTGGAACTGGGCGAAAGACCGCTGGAGGAGATCGTGGGCGCGCTCGCGGGTGGTGCGGCGGACCAGGTTGGCGGCCATGTTGAACGTGGGGCGGAACGCCGACCGCAGCTCGAAGGTGCGCTGGGCGGCCAGCGCGGCGACGTCCTCGA
>JBIKWW010000290.1:0-5042 GCA_044356125.1 Acidimicrobiia bacterium | reverse complement strand
TCTCGATGAGGTTTCCGATCATGTACTGATTGGTCGTGCCCACGATCCGGGCGTTCACGAAGTCGCCGACCGCCGGGATGAACGTGAGGAGGCTCCCGGCGACCACGCCGGGCAGCGACAGCGGCAGGGTCACACGCCGGAACGTGGCCGCTGGCGTGGCGTAGAGGTCGGCGCCTGCTTCGAGCAGACGCCGGTCGATCTTCTCGAGGCTCACGTACACCGGGAGGATCATGAACGGGAGGAAGTTGTAGGTGATCGCCCCGATCACGGCGAAGGTGTTGCCGGTGAGACGGGTGGTCTCGTCGGCCAGACCGACGCGCTGCAGCAGCGAGACCAGCGGACCGTCGTTGCCGAGGATGATGCGCCAGCTGACCGTGCGCAACAGGTACGTGGTGAAGAACGGAACGTTGACCAGTGCGATCAGGAGCGGCTTCCAGGCTCCGCCCTTGGTGGCGATCCAGTACGCGAGCGGGTAGCCGAGCAGCAGGGCCAGGACGGTGGACACGCCGGCGTAGAGGAACGACCGGGCCATCGCCTCGTTGAAGGCGCCGGAGAACGACGACCACCCGCCGCCCACCGCCCTGGTGAACAGGGTGACGAGGGGAACGCCGTAGAAGACGATCAGCCAGATGACACCGGGGGCCAGCAGCAGCCACGGTGCCCACCATGCACCCCGCTGGGAGCCGGTCGCCGTGGTGGCCAGCCGGCGGTGGCGCCCGACGGCGGCACCCGCCCCGGCGGCGTTCGGGGTCGGTGCCGGGGTGGACATCTCGGATACTGGCCCGGAGCAGCCGGCTCAGCCGGCGATGACCTTCTGGAAGGCTTCGGTCCAGGCCGAGGTGACGTCCTCGGGCTGCTCGCCCCAGACCTTGGCCTGGGCGTCGATCGCCTCCCCCGGGAACATGATGGGCTCCTTCAGCACGTCGGGTGCGATCTTCTCCAGTTCGGCGGTGACTCCGACCACGCTGGAGCGGTACCCCGACGTGGCCATCCACAGGGCTGACACCTTGGGGTCGTAGAACCAGTTCATGAGCGCCTTGGCGCCTTCGGGGTTCTCCGCCGTCGACGGGATCAGCATGTTGTCGAGGTTCAGCATGTGCCCCTCGGAGGGATAGACGAACTGCAGGTCGGGGTTGTCCTTGCGGGCCGAGAGGATGTCGCCGCCCCAGGCGATGCAGGCGACCGCGTCGCCGGCGGCGAGATCCTGGAGGTAGTCGTTGCCCGTGAAGCGGTACACCTGACCGCTCGACTTGGCCGCCTCGACCTTGGCGATGGCCGCCTTCACGGCGGCGTCGGTCGGATTGGAAGGGTCGGCACCGGCGGCCAGCATCATGAGCCCGAGCGTGTCGCGCATCTCGGTGAGGAACGTCACGCGTCCCTTCAGGCGGGGATCGAAGAGTTGCTCGATGCTGGTGATCTCGAAGCCGGTCTTGTTGGGGTCGTAGGCGATGCCCGCGCGGATCTGGGCCCACGGGAGCGTGTAGCGGTGACCGGGGTCGAAGGCCGTGTTCATCAGTGATGGTTCGAGGTTCTTGCGGTTCGGGACCGACGTGTCGTCGATCTCGGTGGCCCACCCCTTGCCGATGACCCGACCGCACATCCAGCCCGTGGGGCACACCAGGTCGGCGCCGATGTCCCGACCGTTCTCCAGCTTGGGGGCGGCGACGGCGTACCACTCGTCGTTGTCGTTGAAGTCCTCGCTGTAGGTCACCTTGACGCCGGTCGCCGCCTCGAAGTCGCTCAGCGTCTTCTGGCCCTCGTCGATGTAGGCCGGCCAGTTGAGGAAGCGCACCGTGCCGGAGGCGGCGGCCTGACCCCCGCCCGCGGTGTCCGGGGCGGCGCCGCCCGAGGTCGTGTCGGACGAGCCGCCTCCATCGGAGCCGCACGCAGCGAGCACGCCGGGCAGCAGCAGCGCTCCGGCGCCGAAGCCGAGCAGGGATCGCCGGGTGAAGCGGGGGGACGGACGGTCGGTCATCGTTGTTCTCCGGGGTCGTGGGCGGGTCAGGGGTTCGATTCGGTGGGCCCGGAGTCCAGCGACTCCTGGGTGAGTCCGGCGGCGGACCGGCCGGTGATCAGAGCTGCGTCCTCCACCGGCCACGTGAGCCACGCCCGGGTTCCGTCGCGGATCACCGAGCGGTCGTCGACGAGCTGCACGCCGATGGTGACGCCGTCATCGGTGCGGGCCGTGACCCGCAGCACGGGCCCGTAGAAGGTGGTGTCCACCACGGTGACCGGGAGCCGGCAGGCCCCGGCGGGCTCGTCGAGGCTCATGGCGAACCACTCCGGCCGGACCATCACCGTGACGTCGCTGCCGTTGGCGTGGGAGACGCCCTCGGTGGGCGCTTGCACGACACGGCCCGAGTCGAGCCGGACGTCGACGAAACCGTTGCCGGCCCCCTCGACCCGCCCCGGCAGGAGGTTGGCGGTGCCGATGAACCCGGCGACGAAGGCACTGACGGGCTTGTCGTAGATGGTCACCGGATCGCCGAGCTGCTCGATGCGGCCCCGGTTCATGACCGCGATGCGGCGGCTCATCGTGAGGGCCTCCTCCTGGTCGTGGGTGACGCAGATGAAGGTGGTGCCGGTCTCGCGGTGGATGCGCTTCAACTCGTTCTGCATCGTGTGACGCAGCTTGAGATCCAGGGCCCCGAGCGGCTCGTCGAGCAGCAGCGCGGTGGGCCGGTTCACGAGGGCCCGGGCGAGCGCACATCGCTGCTGCTGGCCGCCCGAGAGCTGGGCGGGCTTGCGACCGGCGAGCTCGGTGAGATGGACGATCTCGAGCATCTCGCCCACCCGACGGTCGATCTCGGCCGCCGCCACCTTCTTGGCGCGCAGGCCGAAGGCGACGTTGTCGCGCACGGTCATGTGCGGGAACAGGGCGTACTGCTGAAACATGGTGTTCACGTCGCGCCGGTGCGGCGGCACGCCGTTGACCACCGATCCCGAGATGCGGACCTCGCCGTCGCTCGGCTGCTCGAAGCCGGCGATCATGCGCAGCAGGGTGGTCTTCCCGCAGCCCGACGGGCCGAGCAGGGCGAGGAAGTCGCCCGCGGGCACGTCGAGATCGACATGGTCGACGGCGGTGAACGACCCGAACCGCTTGGTGACGCCGGACAGCGACACCGAGCCCGTGGCTCGACCGTTCGGCGGCGGGGTTGAGGGATTGCTCACTGGTGGCAGGCGGTTCGGAGGTGCCGGGAGCATAGGGCTCGCCGGCATGGCCGCGCCGCAGCCTCAACGCAGGAGGTCCCGGAGGACCCGGCGATCGGGCGCCGTCAGCCGGTGGCGATCGGGCGGTCCGGGTCCGCCGCCCAGTCCGACCATGATCCGGGGTACAGGCGACCGCCCCGGAAGCCCGCCACCTCCAGGGCGAGGAGGTTGTGGCAGGCCGTCACACCCGATCCGCAGTGGCACACCGTCGGCGTGTTCGGACCGATGCCGAGCTCCCGCAGGCGGCCACGCAGCTCGGCCGGGCTCCGGAAGCGTCCGGTGATCGGGTCCAGGTTGTGGCTCCAGGGGGCGCTCAGCGCCCCGGGGATGTGCCCCGGCCGCTTGTCGATCGGGTTGGTGTCGCCCCGGTAGCGCTCCGGTGAACGGGCGTCGAGGATGACGGCGCTCGCGTTGCGGCGCAGCGTGTCGACGCCCACGGCATCGATCACGTCGGCCATGGGCCATGGAGTGGGTGTGAACACGGCGGGAGCCGACGGCTGGGCCAGCTCGTTGGTCAGCACCCCGGTCCAGGCCGAGATGCCGCCGTCGAGCACGGCGGCACGGTGGCCGGTCACCTTGAGCATCCACCAGAGACGGGCGGCGATGGAGCCGCCCGAGTCGTCGTAGGCGACGACGACGGTGTCGTCGCCGATGCCGAGGTTCGACATGGCCCGGGCGAAGCGCTCCGGAGAGGGGAGCGGATGGCGACCCGGCCCGACCTCGGGCGATCCGGCGAGATCGGTGTCGAGGTTGACGAACACGGCACCCGGAATGTGGCCGGCGTCGTAGGCGGCCTCGCCGCTGCGGCCGTCGATGTACCACCGGACGTCGGCGACGACGAGGCCGGGGTCGTCCAGATGGTGGGCGAGCCAATCGGACGAGACGAGCGGAGCAGGGACCTGGAGCATCTCGGCGAGCATACGGACGCGAGATCGGCAGACGCGGGACGTCCCTGGAGCCGGCGGGTCAGGGCGTACGCCACCGGAGGTTGATCCGGCCCAGGAGCTGGTCCGCCTCGGGCGGACCCCAGGTCCCGGCCGGATAGGTGTGCAGCGGCAGGTCCGGGTCGCGGAAGCCGGCGATGAGCGGCTCGACGATCCGCCAGGCCTCCATCACCTCGTCGCTGCGGATGAACAGGGTCTGATCGCCGGAGAGGGCGTCGAGGAGGAGCCGCTCGTAGCCGTCGAGGTCCTCCTCGGTGAACTGGTGGTCGTAGACGAAGTCCATCGACGTCGTACGGACGGAGAACGACTGACCGGGCACCTTCGCCCCGAAGCGGAGCGAGATGCCCTCGTCGGGCTGGATCCGCACGATCAGCGAGTTGGGCTCGAGACGCTTGGACAGCTTGGCGGCGAAGGCCAGGTGCGGCGCCGGTCGGAAGTGCATCACGGCCTCCGTGACCCGCTTGGGCAGCCGCTTGCCGGTGCGCAGGAAGATCGGTACACCCGCCCATCGCCAGTTGTCGACGGCGAGCCGGAGCGCCACGTAGGTCTCCGTGGTCGACGACGGGGCCACCCCGTCCTCGTCGCGGTAGGCGATCGCCTTCTCGCCGCCCACCAGGCCCGCCGTGTACTGGGCTCGGACGACCGAGGCGTCGAGGCGGTCGGCATCGGGCGTGACGACGGAGCGCAGGGCCTTCACCTTCTCGTCGCGGATGGCGTTGGCATCGAGTGACGGCGGGGGCTCCATGAGCATGAGGGCGAGGACCTGCATGAGATGGTTCTGGAGGATGTCGCGCAGGGCCCCGGCCTCCTCGTAGAAGCCACCACGGTGCCCGACGCCGATGTCCTCGGCCCCGGTGATCTCGACGTGGTCGACGTAGTTGCGGTTCC
>JBIKWW010000288.1:0-5125 GCA_044356125.1 Acidimicrobiia bacterium | reverse complement strand
TGCTTCGTCGCTCCCCACCACCCCATGGGTGAGCACCCCATGCTCCAGCTGCGCCGCGACATCGACTTGGCCGTGCACTGCGACCGCCTGGGCCTCGACGAGTTCTGGGTCGGGGAGCACCACTCGACGGGCTGGGAGATGATCGGCAGCCCCGAGCTGCTCCTCGCCGCGGTGGCCGAGCGGACCAGCCGGATCCGGCTGGGCACGGGTGTGATCTCGCTGCCCTACCACCATCCCTTCACGGTCGCCCAGCGCCTCGTGCAGCTCGACCACCAGTCCGGCGGCCGCCTGATCTTCGGGTCGGGCCCCGGGGCGCTCCCCTCGGACGCCTTCATGCTCGGGATCGACCCGGTCGTGCAGCGCAGCCGTCAGGACGAGGCCCTCGGGGTGATCCTCCGTCTGCTGCGCGGCGAGCGCGTCACGCACCGCTCGGAGTGGTTCACCCTGGAGGACGCCGCCCTGCACTTCCTGCCCCTGCAGGAGGAGCTCGAGTGCGCGGTGGCGTCCAGCCTGAGCCCCTCGGGCATGACGCTGGCGGGCAAGTACGGCCTCGGGGTGCTGTCGATCGCGTCGACCTCCAGCGAGGGGCTGCAGTCGCTGCCGACCCAGTGGAGCTTCGCCGAGCAGGCCGCCGCCCGGAGCGGCGCGACCGTCGACCGCCGCAACTGGCGGGTCCTCATGAGCTTCCATCTGGCCGAGTCCAAGGAGCAGGCGCGGGCCGAGGCCGTGGACGGGCTGCAGCGCTGGCACAACGAGTACAACGTCGACGTGCTGGCCCGCCCCGACGCCCGTCGGGTCGACGACAAGTGGGCGTTGCTCGACCAGGTCGCCGGGGGCGGTGCCAACTCGAGCGGCACCAGCGTCGTGGGCACCCCCGACGAGCTGGTGGCCGCCATCCGCCGTCTGCAGGAGGCCACCGGCGGCTTCGGTGTGGTGGTCGGCTTCGCCCACGACTGGGCCAACCGGGAGGCCACGCTGAGGTCCTGGGACCTCTTCGCCCGCCACGTGGTGCCCGAGGTCAACGGGTACCTCGAGCCGATGCGCCGATCCCGGGACTGGGTGGTGTCGCGCCAGGGCGAGCTGATGGCCGCCGCCGGGAAGGCGATCGTGCAGCAGATCTACGCCCATGACGACGCCGCCCGGGCCTTCGCGGTCACCCGGGCGCAGCGGGCGGGAGCGGGCGCGCCGTCGGGCGGGGCCGGGTCGGCGGCCGCCGTGGGGGCGGCCTTCGGCGACGGGGCGGAAGCCGGGTCCGGCGCAGCAGGGACCGGTGAGGCAGGGGCCGGAGCAGGGGCCGGAACAGGGACCGGAGCAGGGGCCGGAGCAGGGACCGGAGCAGCCGAGCCGGCGGGCGCCCGGTCCTGACGGACGGGCCTACCATCGCCGTCCGTGTCTGGCTCCCCGCGGCTGCCCGCCGTCTCCTCCGTCGACGACGTCAGTGCCGCGCTGGCGGCCCACGGCTACCTGCCCGACGAGGGCCTGGCCACCGTCGTGTTCCTGGCCATCGCCCTGCGCCGCCCCGTGCTGCTCGAGGGGGAGGCCGGCGTCGGCAAGACCGAGGTCGCCAAGGTGCTGTCGCGATGGACCGGCGGGGAGCTGCTGCGGCTGCAGTGCTACGAGGGCATCGACGTCGCCCAGGCCGTCTACGAGTGGGACTACTCCCGCCAGCTCCTGCACCTGCGGGCGGCCGAGGTGGCCGCCCAGGTCGGCGGAACCGGGGCCACCGCCGTCAACGCCGCCGAGGACGAGCTGTACTCGGAACGGTTCCTCGTCAAGCGTCCGCTGCTGCGCGCCATCGACCACCGCGACGGTCCCGTCCCGGTGCTGCTGATCGACGAGATCGACCGCGCCGACGACGAGTTCGAGGCGTTCCTGCTCGAGATCCTGTCGGACTACGCCATCACCGTCCCCGAGCTGGGGACCTTCCGGGCCGACACCCCGCCGCTGGTGATCCTCACGTCGAACCGAACCCGTGACGTGCACGACGCCCTCAAGCGCCGCTGCATCTACCACTGGGTCGACCATCCGGGCTTCGAGCGTGAAGTGCAGATCGTCCGCCTGCGCGCCCCCGAGGTGGGCGAGCCCCTGGCCCGGCAGGTGGCCGCCGCCGTCGAGGCCATGCGCAACCTGGAGCTGTTCAAGGCCCCCGGGGTGGCCGAGACGCTCGACTGGGCGCAGGCGCTGGCCGCGCTCGGCCGCACCCGGCTCGACGAGCGGGTCGTCGACGCCACCCTCGGAACGGTCCTCAAGTACCGGGAGGACGCCGAGAAGGTGCGCCAGGCGGGTCTCGGCGACCTCGTGCGCAACGCCGTCCTGCGCGCCGGGTGACGCCCTGATGGCGGAGACCCCCAGGGCCGTCCCGCTGAGCAACATCGAGGCGCTGCGCGTCCTGCAGCAGGGACAGTACGACGAGCTGCAGTGGGCCCGCGTGGACCCTGCGCACCGGGCGTCGGCCGCCTCGTCGCCCGAGCGGCTGGCCGTCGGCTTCTCACGGCTCCTGCGCCGGGCCGGGGTGACCGTCCCGCCCGACACCACCGTCACCTTCGCCCGGGCGCTGGCCGCCGTCGGCCTGGGCCGACGTGACCGCGTGTACTGGGCGGCCCGGGCCACCCTGTTGCGCCGACCCGAGGACGTCGCCCTGTTCGACCGCGCCTTCAACGTGTTCTGGGACCAGCGGTTCGTCTACTCGCAGGGCATCGAGGAGCAGCCACCATCGGTGACCCTCGGCCTCGACGAGGCACCCGAGGGCGACGATGATCAGCGCGCTGACGAACCCGACGACAACCCCACCATGGCCGTGCGGTTCTCGGCCACCGAGGTGCTGCGCCAGAAGGACTTCTCGCAGTACACGCGGGAGGAGTTCGACGAGGCCCGCCGGCTCATGGCCGGGCTGCGGTTCGTCGGATCGCCGCGCCGCAGCCGCCGGCTGACGCCGGTCAAGGGCCGCCGCCGCACCAGCACCCCGGACCTGCGCCGCACCGTGCGCCGGGCTCTGCGGACCGACGCCACCCCGGTGCGGCGCTCGTTCCTCGAGCCCACCGTCACCCCCCGCCGCATCGTGCTCATCTGCGACGTCTCGGGTTCCATGGAGAGCTACGCCCGGGCCCTGCTGCGCTTCTGTCAGGCGGCCGTCGTGGGGCGGGGCAAGGTCGAGGCCTTCGCCCTCGGCACCCGGCTGACCCGTCTCACGAAGGAGCTGAGCGCCCGTGACCCGGACCTCGCCCTGCGCCGGGCGGCGGCCCGCGTCGTCGACTGGTCGGGCGGCACCCGCCTGGGGGAGGGCCTGCGGGCCTTCAACGACCGATGGGGGGTGCGCGGCATGGCCCGTGGGTCCATCGTCGTGATCCTCTCCGACGGCTGGGACCGCGGTGACCCGACCCTGCTCGCCGAGCAGATGGAGCGCCTCCACCGGGTGGCGCACCGGATCGTGTGGGTGAACCCGCTCAAGGCGGCTCCGGGCTACGCGCCGCTGGCCCGGGGGATGGCCGCGGCCCTGCCCCACGTCGACGTGTTCCTCGAGGGTCACTCCCTGTCGTCGCTGGAGACGCTGGCGGCCGCCGTCGCGGCGGCCTGACCGGGGCCGTGCCCGATCGGAGGTCCTCCCGGTCGGTCACGAGTGGCCGGGATCGTCCCCGGTCGCAGGTACGGTTCGGGGCATGCGCGAGGTGCTCAACGACATCGAGCGGTGGCGCGCCCAGGGGCACCGGATCGCCGTCGCCCGCGTGGTCGACGTCGAGGGCTCGGGGCCCCGTGACCCGGGGGCGACCATGGCCGTGAACGACGCCGGCGAGGTCGCCGGGTCGGTGTCGGGCGGCTGCGTCGAGGGAGCCGTCCTCAGCGAGGCGCTCGGCCTGCTCGAGGGGGAGCGGGGCCCCGGCGTCGTCACCTTCGGCTACAGCGACGACGAGGCCTTCGCCGTGGGTCTCACGTGCGGCGGCACGATCCACCTGTTCATCGAGGAGCTCGCCTGGTGAGCGGTCCGCACCCGGCGGGTGGTCTCTACGAGGTCCTGCGCGACGAGATCCGAGCCGAGCGTCCCGTGGCCCTGGCGACCCTGATCGCCTCCTCGGCCACGGGCGCACCCGTCGGTGCCAAGCTGCTCGTGCGGCCCGACCAGCCGGTGCTCGGCACGCTGGGCGATCCCGATCTCGACCGCGTCGTCGCCCGTGACACCGCCGCCGAGCTGGCCGCCGGGCTCACCAGCACCCGCCACTACGGGCCC
This sequence comes from Acidimicrobiia bacterium, assembly GCA_044356125.1. Lineage (GTDB taxonomy): Bacteria > Actinomycetota > Acidimicrobiia > Acidimicrobiales > JANYDT01 > JBIKWW01. The sequence goes on along the minus strand of JBIKWW010000288.1, from coordinate 903 downwards.
CACGGCGAGGCCCGCCGCGAGGAGGGCGTGAGCGTCTTCATCGAGAGCTTCTCGCCGCCCCGGCGCATGATCATCTTCGGGGCCGTCGACTTCACGGCGGCGCTGGTGCGGGCGGCCAAGCTCCTCGGCTACCGGGTGGTGGTGTGCGATGCCCGCCCGGTGTTCGCCACCCGCCAGCGGTTCCCCCTGGCCGACGAGGTCGTCAACGACTGGCCCGACCGCTACCTGTCGGCCCACGGCGCCAACCTCGGCCCGCTCGACGCCGTCTGCGTGCTCACCCACGACCCCAAGTTCGACGTGCCGGCCATCGTCGCCGCCGTGCGGACCGGCGTGGGCTACATCGGGGCCATGGGCAGCCGCCGCACGACCGTCGAGCGCAACGCCCGCCTGCGCGAGGTCGGCCTCACCGACGAGCAGATCGGCCGGGTGATGGGGCCCATCGGGCTTGACATCGGCGCCCGCACACCGGAGGAGACGGCGATCTCCATCGTCGCCGAGATCATCGCCCTGCGGACCGGCCGGGCCGCCACCGGCTCGCTGGCCCCGCTGCGCGACCTCGACGGCCCGATCCACGTGCGGGGCTGAGCGTCCCGTGGCGTCCGGGCCGGGTGGCGCCCCGGGACGAGACCCGGCACGGATCCCGGAGGGGCCTGGGAAGGGGCCCGGGAAGGGGCCTGGGACGAGGTCGGTGCTCGGGGCCGCCCTGGTGCTGGCCGCCGGGGGTGGCAGCCGCTACCGGGGGTCGACGCACAAGCTGCTGGCCCCGTTCCGGGGCTCGACCGTGGTCGGTGAGGCCGTCGCCCGGGCCCTGGAGGCCGGCCTCGACGAGGTGGTCGTGGTCGAGGGCGCGGTGCCCCTCGGGCCGGTCCTGGCCGGCCTCCCCGTGCACCTGGTGACCAACCC
>JBIKWW010000287.1:0-5165 GCA_044356125.1 Acidimicrobiia bacterium | reverse complement strand
CTGTTCATCGGCCGCCCCGGCCGTCCCTGACCCGTCGTCCCTGACCCGTCGTCCCTGACCCGTCGTCCCTGACCCGCCGTCCTTGACCCGTCGGCGGGCCCTCACATGAGGGCGCGGACCTTGCGGACGCGGGGGTCGAGCACGCCGTAGAGCACGTCGACCACGGCCGTCGACACCACGTACACGGCGGTGATGACGGTGACCGCCCCGAGCACCATGGGCATGTCCCGGGTGTACACGCCGCGCAGCAGCGCCGATCCGGTGCCGTTGAGGGTGAAGAGCTGCTCGACGATCGTCGAGGTCCCGATCAGCGAGCCGACGCTGATCCCGGTCACGGTGACGAGGGTGAAGCTCGACGGCCGCAGGGCGTGACGCAGCAGGATCCGGGCGTCGGACAGCCCCTTGGACTTGGCCAGGAGGATGTAGTCCTCCTGGAGGGTGGCGAGCATGTCGGTGCGCAGGATCCGCATGAAGTTGGCCGACTGCGACACCGCGACGGTGAGCGCCGGCAGGAAGAGGTGCCGGATGCTCTGCAGCGGGTTCTCGGTGATGGGGACGTGGTTGCCGGCCGGGAAGATGTTGGCGGGGATGAGCGTGACGCCTCCGACCTTGGTGCCGAGGGCCACGAAGAACAGCATCCCGATGCCGAACACGTACTCGGGCAGGGAGAGCACCCCGAACGCACCGGCGGAGACCCAGCGGTCGAACCGGGACCCGGGCCGGTAGGCCGAGAGCACGGCCAGCGGGATCGAGATGACGAGGCACAGGACCACCGCCATGAACATGAGCTGGAACGTCACGGGCAGCGTGGGTGCCAGCAGGTCCATCACCGGGCGTCGGGCGATGAAGCTGGTGCCGAAGTCGAGCCGCACCGCGCCCCAGAGCCACTCGACGTACCCGACGGGGATGCTGCGGTCGAGCTTGAGCTCCTCGATCAGGCGGGCGGCGTTGGCCTCGGTGTAGTTGAAGTTGAGGATCCCGATGGCGATGTCACGGGCGCTGCCGATGCTGCGCATCCCCAGGTAGCAGCACAGCGTGACGAACATCAGCGAGACCGGAAGGGCCGCCACCCGCCGCACGATGTACCGCACGGTCATCAGTCTGTCCGACGGCCGGCCGCGGACGCCATGCCGGGGATGGGAGGCCGGTCGGGTCCGGACCCGGGACGCGCGACGGCCCGGGCCGGAGCCCGGGCCGTCGCCGGTCGGTCAGGTGGTCTCGACGCGGATGACCGCCGGGGCGATCAGGCGCCGCCCTCGTTGAGGGTGACCTCGATGGGGGCGAACGAGGAGCCGGTGACGTCGACACCCTCGGCCTTGAGGGCCTCGAGCGCGGCGGTGGCGATCTCGTTGGTGAAGGCGTCGGCGTCGGGAGCCTTGGTGAGCACCGTGGCGCCCTCGGCGTTCTTGGTCTCCTGGGAGATCTTCACGGTCTGGTCCCAGAGGGCCTGGTCGATCATGCCGATGCCGCCCGCCGAGGGCCAGATCAGCTTGTTGATCTCGTTCATCTGCCAGAGCTGGTGGCTGGCGCCCAGCTTGGAGCCCTTGGCGACGACGATGTCGGCGCAGGCCTGGGCGTTGTCGCGGCAGTAGATCCAGCCCTTCATCGAGGCCTTGACGAACTTGGTGGCCGTCTCCTTGTAGGCGGCGTCGTTCTTCAGCTTGTCGGTGTTGGCCCAGATGGCGTCCTGGAGCATGGCGACGCCCTCGTCGTTCCAGTTGAGCACCGAGAAGTCGGAGGGCTTGTAGAGCTCACCGGTATCGGGGTTCTTGGCCTCGAGCACCTGGGCGTACTCGTTGTAGGTCATGGCCTGGGCGGCGTCGATCTCGCGCTTGAGCAGGGCCTGCATGTCGAACTGCTGCTGGACCAGGGTGACGTCCTTGGCCGGGTCGAGGCCCGCCTTGGTCATGCCGGCGAAGAGCTCGAACTCGTTGCCGAAGCCCCAGTTGCCGACCTTCTTGCCCTTCAGGTCGGCGGACGTCTTGATGTTGGAGTCGGCCCAGGACACCTGCAGGGTGCCGGAGCGCTGGAAGATCTGGGCGATGTCGGTGATGGCCGCGCCCTGCTCACGGGAGGCGAGCGCCTTGGGCACCCACGAGATGGCGAAGTCGACGTTGCCGTTGGCCAGCTCGGTCTGGGGGACGATCTCGACACCGCCCTCCTTGATCTCCACATCGAGGCCCTCGGCCTTGTAGAAGCCCTGGTCGAGGGCGGCGAAGTAGCCGGCGAACTGGGCCTGGGTGACCCACTGCAGCTGGAGCTTGACCTTGGTCATCTCGCCGCTGGGTTCGGCCGCCGCGGCGCTGGTCTCGGGGGCCATCGTCTCGGCCGGGGCCTCGGTGGCGGGGGCAGCCGTCTCGGCGGGTGCTTCGGTGGCGGGGACCGTCGTGTCGGCGCTGTCGCTGTCGCTGCCGCAGGCCGAGGCCCCGAGGGCGAGGACGCCGACGAGTGCGGCGACCCGGAACATCTGCTTTCTCATGTGGTGCTCCTGGTGGTTTGGTGGGTGGTTTGGTGGGTGGTTTGGTTGGTGGTTTGGTTGGTGGGAAGCGGGTGGGTGGGAATCGTGTCAGGTCTCGCGTCGGCCGCGCTGCCACGGCATGGCCAGACGCTCGATGATCAGGGCGACGGCGTAGAAGATGAGCCCGAGCGCACAGGCGGCGGCGATGTAGGCCCACGCCTTGGCCGTCGCCGACAGCTTCATGGCCGAGGTGACGCGGCTGCCGAGCCCGTTCTGGAGCCCGCCGAAGTACTCCACGACGATGGCGGCGATGACGGCCAGCGACGACGAGATCCGCAGTCCGGTGAGCAGGTAGGGCAGCGCGTTGGGGAGCCGGACCTTCCGGAGGAAGGCGGTGTCCGACGCGGCGTAGCTCTCCATCAGCTCACGGTGCACCGGGTCCACCTGGGTGAGGCCCTTGAGCACGTTCACGAAGACCGGGAAGAACACCACCATGGCCACGACCACCCGGCGGGAGGTCAGCGAGGTCGTGCCGAACAGGTTGTAGAAGACCGGCGCCAGGGCGACGATCGGCATGGTGTTGAGCGCCGCCGCCAGCGGGGCGATCAGGTCCTTCACGAACCCGAAGCGCTGGGCGACGAAGGCGACCGCCACCGCCACCAGCGCCCCGATGACCAGGCCCCAGAGGGCGTTGGAGCCCGTCGCCCTGGCGCTGGCGAGGATGCCGTCCCAGTTGGCGCTGAGCTGCTCGCGGATCCGGGTGGGCGCCGGCAGCAGGAACGGCTTGATGTTGCGCCAGTCGACGAACCGTTCCCAGGCGAACAGCACGAACACGCCCCACAGGACGGGGGCGATGAAGCCGACGGCCCGGCGGCGCAGGGTGCTCATCGGTCCTCGATGCCCCGTGCGCCAGCGGCCAGCTCGGCACCGCGCAGCGCCTCGCGGACCTCGGTGATCTTGGCGAAGAAGCCGCTCTGCTCTCGGGTGTCCTCGTCGCGGGGGCCCAGGGCGACGTCGATGACCGCCGTGATGCGACCCGGCCGGGGGGACATCACGACCACCCGGTCGCTCAGGTACACCGCCTCGGGGATCGAGTGGGTGACGAACACGACGGTCTTGTGGGTCTCCGCGGCGATGCGGGTGAGCTCGGCCTGCATGTGCTCGCGGGTCATCTCGTCGAGCGCGCCGAAGGGCTCGTCCATGAGCAGGAGCGGGGGGTCGTTGGCCAGGGCTCGGGCGATGGCCACCCGCTGCTGCATGCCGCCCGACAGCTCCCAGGGGTAGTGGTCGGCGAACTCGCCCAGCTTCACCAGGTCGAGCAGTTCGAGCGCCCGGGCCCGGCGACGGGCGCGGTCCCAGCCCTTGAGCTCGAGGGGCAGCTCGATGTTGCGGGCTACCTTGCGCCACTCGAAGAGACCCGACTGCTGGAACGCCATGCCGTAGTCCTGGTCGAGCCGGGCCTGGCGGGCGGGCTTGCCGTTGACGGTCACGGAGCCGCCGGTGAGGTCGGTGAGGTCGGCGATGACGCGCAGCAGGGTGGACTTCCCGCAGCCCGAGGGGCCGATGAGCGACACGAACTGGCCGGCGGTGACGGTGAGGTCGACGCCGACGAGCGCGTCGACCTGGTTGGCCTTGCCGGCGTTGAAGACCTTGTGCACCCCCCGGGCGTCGACGGCGATTGCCGCAGTGGGGTTCATCGGGTGGCCTCCCTGGGTCGGTGCCGCATCACGAGCAGCTCGAAGCAGTTGACCAGACCGGCCACGACCAACCCGAGCACGGCAGCTCCGATGAAGGCGGTGAAGACGCGGGCCGGGTCACCCGTCGCGGTCTGGAAGTAGTCGAGCACGAGCCGACCGATTCCACCCTTGAGCCCGATCGAGATCTCGGCGACGATCGCTCCGACGACACTGGCCGCTGCCGCCAGCTTGAAGGCGGGGACGAGGAACGGCACGGCGCTCGGGAACCGCAGCTTGACGAGCGTGGTCCACCAGCCGGCGGCGTAGGAGCGCATCAGCTCCAGCGAGTGCGCCTTGGGCGACTGGAGGCCCCGCAGCGCCCCCACCGCCACCGGGAAGAACGACAGGTAGGCGGCCATGGCGGTGACCGTCATCCAGGGTGCCCAGTCGAGCGGACCGAGCTTGAGGCTGTTGCCCCAGCCGACGATCAGCGGGGCGAGGGCGATGAGCGGGACCGTCTGGGACAGCACGACCCACGGGCCCCATGCCACCTCGAGGATCCGGAAGCGGGCCATGAGGATGGCGAGCACGAGGCCGATCGCGGTACCGAGCACGAAGCCCAGCACGGCGAGGCGGAACGAGTACCACGAGCCGGCGACGACGGCGGCGATCACCGTGCGACCCACGCCACGGACCTCGGCGTCGCCGAAGCGGGACAGGACGGTCGAGATGTGGGGCATCGAGGCGTCGTCGGTGGCCATCCCGAGCACCCTGCCGCGGGGCCCGCCGATCGCCTTGATGAGCTCCCAGGCGGCGCCGGTCAGGACGATGCCGAGCACGCCCAGGGCGCTCCGACGCACGGTGGCGACCCGGCGGCGGCGGGCGGCGGCGGCCGCCTCGGCCCTGATCGTCTCGGCTCCGATGCTCAGCCCGTCGGCGAGCTGCGACACGGCCCCGGGCCTCAGGACTTCGCCGCGATGCGGGTCTTCAGCATGGGGATGACCTTCTCGCCGTAGGTGGCCAGCGTGCGG
>JBIKWW010000286.1:0-5171 GCA_044356125.1 Acidimicrobiia bacterium | reverse complement strand
CTCCACCACACGATCCGCCTCGGGCGGCCTCCGGGGCTCGGCGTTCATCGTCGGCGCCTACGAGCACCCCCGCCGGACGATCCCCGACCGCACGATCCCCCAGATCCACGCCGAGGTCGCCGCCGGGGCCCTCCAGGACGCCGGTCTCACCTTCGCCGACGTCGACGCCTACTACTGCGCCGGTGACGCTCCCGGCTTCGGCCCCCTGAGCATGTCGGAGTACCTCGGGCTCCGGTGCCGCCAGTACGACTCCACGGAGACGGGCGGGTCGTCCTACCTCGTGCACATCGGGCACGCCATGGCCGCCATCGCCACCGGTCGGGCCCGCGTCGCCCTCGTCACGCTGGCCGGCAACCCGCGCAGCGGCGGCATGCCGCCGGGGGGCGGCTCGGCCTTCTCCAGCGCCCCGGAGTCGGAGTTCGAGCAGCTCTGGGGGCTCTCGGTGCCCGTCCACTACGCGTTGGCGGCCCGTCGCCACATGCACGAGTTCGGCACCACGAGCAGCCAGCTCGCCGAGATCAAGGTGGCCGCCTCCCTCCACGCCCAGCACAACCCGAACGCCTTCCTGCGCGACGTCGTGACCGTCGACGAGGTCCTCGACTCGCCGATGGTCGCCGACCCGCTCCACCGCCTCGACTGCTGCGTGATCACCGACGGCGGCGGGGCCGTCGTGGTGGCCAGCCCCGAGGTCGCGGCCACGCTCGCCCGCCCGGCGGTCAAGATCCTCGGGCAGGGTGAGGCGGCCAAGTACAACCGTGGCGGACGTGTCGATCTCACCCATACGGGGGCGGTCTGGTCCGGGCCACGGGCCTTCGAGGAGGCCGGGGTCACGCCCGCCGACATCGACTACGTGTCCATCTACGACAGCTTCACCATCACCGTGCTCGAGACCCTCGAGGACCTCGGGTTCTGCGAGAAGGGCCAGGGCGGGCGCTTCGTGATGGACGGGCGCCTGGTGGCTCCCCACGGTGGGCTGCCCTTCAACACCGACGGCGGGGGACTCTGCAACAACCACCCTGCCAACCGGGGCGGCATGACCAAGGTGATCGAGGCCGTCCGCCAGCTCCGGGGTGAGGCCCACCCGGCGGTGCAGGTGCCCGACTGCCAGATCGCGCTGGCCCACGGGACGGGTGGCACGCTGGCCACCCGCATGATGAGCTCGACGGTGATCCTGGGGGTGGCCGATGCCTGAGTCCCTGCTGCCGACCCGCCCGCCCCGGCGGACGCTGGAGACGGCCCCGTTCTGGGACGCCTGCGCCGAGCGGCGCCTCGTGCTGCCCCAGTGCGTGCGCTGCGACGAGCTCATCTGGTACCCGCGGGCGTTCTGCCCGTTCTGCGGCTCCCCGGAGGTCCGCTGGACCGGGCTGAGCGGCCGGGGGACCGTCTACTCCTTCACGATCGTGCGCCGCGGCGACGGCCCCTACAAGGCCCACGCCCCCTACGTGGTCGCCTACGTGCAGCTCGAGGAGGGTCCCGTGATGATGACCAACATCATCGGGGTGGACCCTGGTTCGGTCGCCATCGGGCAGGCCGTCGAGGTCCGCTGGGAGCCGGCGGGTGACGACGGCCAGGGCAACCCGACGGACCACCTCCCCCGGTTCGGCCCGGCCTGAGCGTGCTCCCGCTCGAAGGCGTCACCGTCGTCGCGATCGAGCAGGCGATCGCCGTCCCCTACGCCACGCGTCAGCTCGCCGAGCTGGGGGCCCGCGTCATCAAGATCGAGCGCCCGGGCGAGGGGGACTTCGCCCGGGGCTACGACACCCGGGTGCGGGGACTGGCCTCGTACTTCGTGTGGGCGAACCGCTCCAAGCAGTCCCTGACCCTCGATCTCAAGCACCCCGAGGCCCGGGCCATCGTGCTCGACCTGATCGACCGGGCCGACGTCGTCGTGCAGAACCTCGCCCCCGGGGCGACGCGCCGGCTCGGCCTGGGAAGTGCCGAGCTCCGCCGCACGAGGCCGCGGCTCATCACCTGCGATCTCACCGGCTACGGCGCCGACGGCCCCTACCGGGACAAGAAGGCCTACGACCTGCTCGTGCAGTGCGAGGCCGGTGTGCTGGCGGTGACCGGCACACCCGAGGAGCCGGCCAAGGCAGGGATCTCGGTGGCCGACATCTCCGCCGGGACGGCGATCCACGCCGCCGTGCTCGCCGCCCTGCTGCACCGCGGCCGGACGGGGGAAGGGGCGGCGCTGGAGACGTCGCTGTTCGCCACGCTCACCGAGTGGATGGGGCACCCGCTCTACTACGCGATGGAGACCGGCGAACCGCCGCCGCGCACCGGGGCCAGCCATGCGTCCATCGCGCCGTACGGCATCCACCGCACCGGCGACGGGCGCTCCGTGCAGTTCGGCATCCAGAACGAACGGGAGTGGCGCCGGTTCTGCGACGGCGTGCTCGGCCGCCCCGGCCTGGCCGACGACCCGCGCTTCGCCACGGTCGCCGACCGGGTGCGCAACCGGCCCGAGCTGACGGCACTGATCGAGGCGGCGTTCGCCGATCTCGACCGCGACGCCGTCGTCGCCCTGCTCGACGCCGCCCAGATCGCCAACGCCGCCATGAACGGGATCGGCGACGTGCTGCGCCACCCCCAGCTGAGCTGGAGCGAGGTGGGCACGCCGGCGGGGCCGATCCCGGCGCTGGCGCCTCCGGTGTCGGGCCTCGGCCACCGGATGGACCCCGTCCCCGCGCTGGGCGAGCACACCGAGTCGATCCTGGCCGAGCTCGGCCGCAGCCCCGACGAGATCGCCCGGCTGCGCGCCGCGGGTGCCGTCTGACCGGACCGGCTTGCGCACCGGGCGCCGATTGACCTAGTGAGCAGGGATGGAGCGCATCCCGTTCGGCCGCACCGGGCATCCGAGTTCCCGGATCATCTTCGGCGCGGCCGCCCTCGGGGGCGGGAGCCAGGCCTTCGCCGACCGGGTGCTGGCCCAGGTGACCGCCGCCGGCGTCAACCACATCGACACCGCCGCCGGCTACGGCCTGTCGGAGCTGCGTCTGGCGCCCTTCCTGGCCGAGCACCGCCACGAGGTGTTCCTCGCCACCAAGACCGGCGAGCGGACCGGCCCGGCCGCCCGGCGCCAGCTCGAGACCTCCCTGGAGCGCATGGGCGTCGGCCACGTGGACCTGATCCAGCTCCACAACCTCGTGGAGGAGGAGGAATGGGCGACCGCCTTCGGGCCCGGCGGCGCGCTCGAGGCCCTGCAGCGGGCCCGTGAGGAGGGTCTCGTCCGCTGGATCGGGGTGACCGGCCACGGGCTGAGGATCCCGCGGATGCACCTGCGGAGCCTGGAGCGGGCCGACCTCGACACGGTCCTGTTCCCCTGGAGCCCGGTCCTCGCCAGGATCCAGGCCTACGCCGAAGATGTACGCGCGCTGATGGATCGGTGCCTCGAGCGCGGGGTGGCCATGCAGACGATCAAGGGCATCGCCCGCAGCCGGTGGATGGACCCGTCGGCGCCGCACCGGAGCTGGTACGAGCCCATCACCGACCCGGCGGCGATCGCCCGGGCCGTGCGCTTCGTGCTCTCGTACCCGGGTGTGTTCCTGAACTCCTCGAGCGACGCGACGCTGCTGGGCGACATCCTCGCGGCGGCCGACGGGCCACAGGCGCTGACCCGGCCGAGCCCCGCCGAGCTCGATGCCGACATCGCCGATCTGGCCGTCACCCCGCTGTTCGACGGAGCGGCGCTGGAACGCATCTGAGGGCCCCGGGCGCGCCCCGCCCGTGCCCCGACCGTCCCGGAGCTCCGAGCTGACCTCCGGCCCCACCGTCGGGGACCGTCGTCCCCACCGGGGAGCCGGGGGCTCCGGGGAGGATGGTCCAGATGAGCGACGCCTTCTGGTCGACCCCCGAGGACGACCTGCTGCGTGCGCTGTCGACCACCCGGGACGGGCTCAGCAGCGATGCCGTGCGCGGCCGTGTCACCGGGGCCGGTCTCCACCACCCCCGCCCCGTTCCGTGGTGGCGGCTGGTGCTGCGCCAGGTGGAGAGCCCGATCGTGGTCCTGCTGCTGATCGCCGCAGGGCTGTCGATCGCCCTCGGCGACACCGTGGACGGTTCGATCATCCTCGTGATCACGGCGCTCAGCGCCGGCCTCGGCTACCTCCAGGAACGCGGTGCCGTGCGCGTCGTCGAGGAGCTGCTGGCATCGGTCAGGACCACGGCGGTGGTGCGCCGCGACGGCGCTGACGCAGCTGTTCCGATCGACGACGTCGTCGCCGGCGACCTGCAGGTCCTCCGGGCCGGCGACGTGGTGGCCGGTGACGCCCGGGTGATCGCCTCGTCGGCGCTGCTCGTCGACGAGGCCGTGCTCACCGGCGAGAGCTTCCCGGTGGAGAAGAGCCCCGGGGTGACCGTGGCGTCGGCGGCCATGACCGGCCGCGTGAACGCGGTGTGGGCGGGGACGCACGTGGTCAGCGGGTCGGGGTTGGCCGTCGTGGCGTCCGTGGGGCGCGACACCGTGTTCGGCGGCGTCGGGGAACGGCTCGCCGCCGCCCACATCCCCACGGCCTTCGAGGTCGGCCTCCGGCGGTTCGGGCTGATGCTCGTGCGCATCGGCGGGACCGTGGTCGGCGCCGTGCTGGCCGTCAACCTCATCGCCGGGCGCGACGCCCTGGAATCGGTCCTGTTCGCCCTCGCCCTGGCCGTCGGGCTCACCCCCCAGCTCCTCCCCGCGATCGTCACCGTGACGCTCTCGTCGGGCGCCCGTCGGCTGGCCCGTGAGGAGGTGATCGTGAAGCGCCTCGACGCCATCGAGGACATCGGCGCCATGGACGTCCTCTGCACCGACAAGACGGGGACGCTCACCTCGGGCGACGTCCGGCTGGCCGACGCGGTCGACCTGGCCGGGGAGCCGTCCCCGTCGGTGCTGCAGCTCGCCGCCACGAACGCGGCGGCCCAGCGGAGCTTCCCCAACCCCATCGACCGCGCCGTGCTGGCGGCCCATCCCCTGGCCGAGCCCCCGGCCACGCTCGACGAGATCCCCTACGACTTCGCCCGCCGCATGCTGAGCGTGCTGATCGACACGCCGCAGGGGCCGCTCCTGATCACCAAGGGAGCGTTCGCCAACGTCCTCGATCGGTGCCGGATCGTCGGGCCCTCGCGTGCCGCGGCGATGGCGCTGTTCGAGCACCGATCGGCCGGAGGGGCCCGCGTGCTCGCCGTCGCCA
>JBIKWW010000285.1:0-5190 GCA_044356125.1 Acidimicrobiia bacterium | reverse complement strand
CGAGGGTCTGGCGCATCCCGAAGTAGTTCGGGTGCTGGAAGTGGGCGGCCAGCGACTCGGTGTCCGACCAGAGCTCGTACACCTGGATCCGCCCCTCGGTGCAGGGATCGGGGGCGAAGCAGTAGGCGAGACAGCCCGGTTCCTCGGCCCGAGTGGCGGCCTGGAGCGGGGCGCTGGCCTCGAGGCACGCAGCGCGCTGCGCAGGGTCGACGTCGATGGTTCCGGCGATGATGATCATCACGGCCGACAGTAACTGACCGCGCGGTGAGTTTCCCGGTCGGACGCCGGGCGGGGCCGGGAGGGCGCCGGGCGCCTAACGTCGGTGCGATGAGAGCTGCGGTGATCACCGGCCTGGAGGAACTGCGTCTGATCGAGGTGCCCGACCCCGAGCCGACCCCTGGCGGTGTCGTCGTCGACATCGCCCTGTGCGGGATCTGCGGTACCGACATCCACGCCTACCAGTCGGGCCGTCCGTACAACCCGGCGATCTGCGGCCACGAGTGGGTGGGGACCCTGTCGGCCGTCGGGCAGGACGTCAAGGGACTGGCCGAGGGCGACCGCGTGGTGGTGGCCGTCCCGCCCCCGTGCGGACGCTGCGGGCCGTGCCTGGCCGGGTCCACGACGTACTGCGCCGCGGTGTTCGCCGCCGCCACGGGGCGCGACCTCGGCCGCCCCGCCCACGGCGGGTTCGCGCCGCGGCTGGCCGTCCCCGCGGGCCGGGTCGTGCCTGCCCATCCGGCCCTCTCCGACATCCAGGCGGCCCAGGTCGAGCCGGCCACGGTGGCCTTCCACGCCGTGCGCCGCAGCGGCATCCGCCTCGGCGACGTCGCCGTCGTGCAGGGCGCCGGGCCCATCGGCCTCACCACCCTCCAGTGGGTCCGGGCGGCCGGCGCCCGCGACGTCATCGTGATCGAGCCCAACGAAGCCCGCCGCGCCCTGGCCGCCGCCGTGGGGGCCACCCACGCCGTCGCCCCCGGACCGGAGGCCGACAACCTGGTGCGGGAGCGCAGCCGCGGCCTCGGCGCCGATCTCGTCTACGAGTGCGTCGGCCGTCCCTTCGCCGTCCAGGCCGCCGCCGACCTGGTGCGCCGGGGCGGCTCGGTCTGTCTCATCGGCCTGGCCGACTCCGACGCCGCCATCACGCCGGGCGTGTGGCTGGTCAAGGAGATCTCGCTGACCTCGGCCCTGGCCTACACCCACGACGAGTTCGGGATGGCCATGGACATGATCAGCGACGGCATCGTGCGGCTCGACCCGCTCCACTCCTCGACGGTCGGGCTCGACGGCCTCGGTGACGCCTTGCGCGATCTCGCCTCGGGTTCCTCCGCCCACACGAAGGTGCTGGTCAACCCGGGTATCTAGGCGTTACGCTCCCCCAATGCCAGCCGCATCGTCCAAGATCGAGCATCTCGCCAACGTCCCGCTCTTCGCCAACTGTTCGAAGAAGGACCTCAAGGAACTGGCCGGTCTGTGCGACGAGGTCACCGTCGCCGCCGGCAAGGAGATCGTCCGCCAGGGCTCCACGAGCTTCGACTGCTACGTCGTCCAGTCGGGCACCGTGAAGGTCGAGGTGGACGGCCAGCTCGTCACCACCCTCGGGCCGGGCGCCCACTTCGGCGAGTTCGCCCCGATCGACAAGCGCCCCCGCTCGGCCACGGTGAGCGCCGTCACCGAGACCACGCTGATCGTCCTCGGGCCGCGTCAGTTCACGGCCGCGCTGGACCGCATCCCGGGCCTGGCCATGAAGCTGCTCGCCAGCCTCTCGACGCGGCTGCGCGAATCCAACGGGATGCGCTTCAGCCACTGAGCCCCGGGGCTCGTGCGGCGCGTCCCGGCCTGATCGCCGGTCGGCTCAGCCCGTGAGCGGGTCGCGCTGGCCCGCCTCGCGGACGAGCGCCGGCCGGGACTGGTGGAAGCGGGCGGAGCCGCCGTTGGTGGTCTGGCCGCCGTCCACCACCAGGGTCTGGCCGCTCATGTAGCGGGACTCGTCGGAGGCCAGGTACAGCGCCGCGTTCGCGATGTCGAGGGGCAGGCCGCCGATCCGGAGCGGGTTGGAGTTGGTGATGTGGCGGGTGGCCACCTCGATGTTGGTGTGGTCGCCGGTGATCACGCCGGCGGTCATCGGAGTGATCGTGTTGCCGGGCGCCACGGCGTTCACCCGGATGCCGCTCGATGCCAGCTCCGATGCGACCGATCGGGTGAGGCCGATCACGGCGTGCTTGGCGGCCGTGTAGCAGTGGGGCCCGAGCCCACCCATGACGCCGGCGATGCTCGACGTCGAGATGATCGAACCGGACTGCCGGGGGGCCATCACCCGGGCTGCGTGCTTCATGCCCAGGAACACGCCCGTGACCAGGACCGCCATGGTTCGTTCCCAGGCGGCGGCGTCGGTGGACTCGATCGGCCCGATGACCCCGACGATGCCGGCGTTGTTGAACATCACGTCGAGCTGCCCGAAGGCGGAAACGGCGGTGTCGACGGCGGCGGCGACGTCGGCCTCGCGGGTGACGTCGGTGCGGACGAACCGGGTGACGGGGCCGAGCTCGGCGGCGAGCTGCTCCCCGGGCCCGTCCTGGAGGTCGGCGATGACGACCCGGGCCCCCTCCTCGACGAAGCGCCGGACCGTGCCCTCGCCGATGCCGCTGGCCCCGCCGGTGACCACGGCGACCTTCCCGTCCAACCGACCTGCCATGACCTGTCCTTCCGTCGCGCCCGGGCTCGCTCGTCGGCCCGGCGGCGCGCACCGTAGCCTGCGCCGGGCGGCGAGCGCCGCCCGACGACCGAATTCATTCAACGGTCAATTCTCTGGTAATCAGTGGTGTCGGCGCCAGGCTGGCGCCGGCAGGTCGAAGTCCGGTCGCGGAACGAGGAGGTGCGCCATGGCGCAGGTGGCAGTGGCGAAGGGTCTCTACGTCGAGCGGGAGGACGGCCCCCATCTGCTCGGAAGCCGCTGCCTCGACTGCGGCACCTACGCCTTCCCGCCCCAGCAGGGCTGCCAGCGCTGCACCGGCACCAACACCGAGACCTGCGAGCTCGGCAACCGCGGCAACCTCTGGACGTTCACGGTCCAGGGCTTCCCGCCCAAGTCCCCGCCCTACCGGGGCAACGCCGATCCGGCCACGTTCGAGGCCTTCGGGGTCGGCTACGTCGAGATCCCCGGCCAGGTGAAGGTGGAAGCCCGCCTGACCGAGGCCGATCCGGCCAAGCTGCGCATCGGGATGGAGATGCAGATGGTCCTCGTGCCCATCACCACCGACGCCGACGGCAACCAGGTCATGACCTTCGCCTTCGATCCGATCGGCTGAGCTCGGAACGAGCCGGCCGGACCCGCCACGAACCACCAGGGAGCACCCAACATGTCGAACAGCAACGACATCGCCATCGTCGGGATCGGCATGCACGAGTTCGGCCGTCACGACGGCGTCTCGGGCATGGAGCAGGGTGTGATCGCCGTGCGGCGAGCCCTGGCCGACTGCGGCGCCCGATGGGAGGACATGCAGTTCGCCTTCGGCGGCAGCATGGCCGCCGGCGCCGCTGACACCATGGTGAGCAGGCTCGGCCTCACCGGCCTGCAGTTCATCAACGTGGCCAACGGCTGCGCCACCGGTGGCTCGGCCCTGTTCTCGGCCTACAGCGCCATCCGTTCGGGGATGAGCGACATCGGCATCGCCATCGGCTTCGACAAGCACGAGCGGGGCGCCTTCCGGGTCGACACCCGCAGCAGCGGGCTGGGGGACTGGTACGGGGCGTCGGGCCTGGCGCTCACCACCCAGTTCTTCGGCATGAAGATCAACCGCTACATGCACCAGTACGGCATCACCCAGCAGTCGCTGGCCAAGGTGGCCGAGAAAGCGTTCCGCAACGGAGCCAAGAACCCCATGGCGTGGCGCCGCAAGCCGCTGTCGGAGGAGGAGATCCTCCGGTCGCCGATGCTGTCCTACCCGCTCACGCAGTACATGTTCTGCAACCCCGGTGAGGGCGGCGTGGCGCTGATCCTGTGCCGCGGCGACAAGGCGCACCAGTACACCGACCGGCCCGTGTTCCTGAAGGCCGCCGTGGTCCGCTCCCGGCGCTTCGGCAGCTTCGAGGTGCTGGCCCCCCACATCGCCCTCGAGCACAACGCCGGCCCCACGGTCGACGCCTCCAAGGCCGCCTTCGAGATGGCCGGCATCGGGCCGTCCGACATCGACGTCGCCCAGCTCCAGGACACCGAGGCCGGCGCCGAGATCATGCACATGGCCGAGAACGGCTTCTGCGAACACGGCGAGCAGGAGGCGATGCTGGCCCGGGGTGACACCGAGCTCACCGGCCGGCTGCCCGTCAACACCGACGGCGGCTGCCTGGCCAACGGGGAGCCGATCGGGGCGTCGGGCCTCCGCCAGGTCTACGAGAACGTGCTCCAGCTGCGCGGCGACGCCGGCGAGCGCCAGGTGCCGAACAACCCGAAGACGGCCTACACGCACGTCTACGGCGCCCCCGGCATCTCCGGCGTCACGATCCTGGCCCGCTGACGACCGGTCCGGCACGACGGCCGTGGTCACCCATACGCGCGCATATCACATCGGGGTTCGGGTCCCGGATCTCGACGTCGCCATGGCCGAGATGGGCGCCGACCTCGGCCTCACCTGGTGCAGCGTCCAGGAGCGCGACCAGCCGGTGTGGACGCCGCAGTCCGGCGCCGTGAGCGTGCCGCTGAGGTTCACCTACTCCGCCGAGGGCCCGATGCACATCGAGCTGCTCCAGGGGGCACCGGGCACGATCTGGGATGGGCGGCAGCAGCCCGGCATCCACCACACCGGGGTCTGGGTGGACGACGTCGCCGCCGAGACCTCCGCCCTGCTTGCCAAGGGCTGGACGCTGGCCGCCGCCGGCCGGGCGCCGGAGGACGGCTACGGCGCCTTCACCTACGTCGTGCCGCCGCACAGCGGCCTGATCGTCGAACTGGTGTGGAGCGCCATCGAGCCGATGTTCCAGCGCTGGTTCGCCGGCGGCCCGCTCGGCTGACCCGACCCGACCGGCTCACCACCCGACCGGCTCACCACCCGACCGGCTCACCACCCGACCGGCTCACCACCCGACCCGCCCAGACCCGCCGCCCAGCGAGGAGGACCCATGCACGATCTCGACGCCATGCCCGGCCGACTCGAGGCCTTCCTGGCCGAGGTCGCCGGTCGGCCCGCCACCGTCCAC
>JBIKWW010000284.1:0-5229 GCA_044356125.1 Acidimicrobiia bacterium | reverse complement strand
GCTCAACCGCACCAAGATCGGCCTGGCCTTCCGGGCGGTGTCCTCGAACCTGGAGTCGAGCCGCCTCGTCGGCATCGACGTGGGCAAGACCCTCCAGTTCGGTTGGGCCCTGGCCGCCGCCGTCGGCACTCTGGCCGGGTGCCTGGTGCTGTCCGACACCCGCCAGTTCCTCGAGCCTCCCTTCATGGCCAAGACGCTGGTGTTCGCGTTCGCCGCCGTGACCCTAGGGGGCCTCGACAGCCTGATCGGAGCGCTGGTGGGCGGCCTGCTCATCGGGCAGATGCAGACCATGGTCGGCGGTTACGTCACCTTCATCGGCTCGGACATGGTGCTGACCGTCACGCTGGTGCTGCTGATCGTGATGCTGCTCGTCAAACCGAGCGGCCTGTTCGGAGCGAACCGGGTGGAGCGAGTCTGATGGCCACGACCCTGACCGAACGGACCTCCGCCCACCGGGCCTACCTGGCTGGCAGCTGGGGCGTCGGCGCGCTCGTGGTGGTGGCCATCCCGTTCATCACCCTGCCGTCGATGTTCGGCAACGCCGTGGGCCAGTTGCAGAACTGGAACCGCGTGCTGGCCTTCGCCGTGGCCCTCCTCGGCCTCAACTTCCTGATCGGCTTCTCCGGCCAGATCTCGATCGGTCACTCGGCCTTCATCGGCCTCGGCGCCTACACCTCGATCATCCTGGTGGCCGACCACAACTGGAGCTACTTCGCCGCCCTGCCGGCCTCGTTCGTGGTGTCGTTCCTGGTCGGCTGCGTGGTGGGCCTGCCGGCCCTGCGCATCAAGGGCCTGTACCTGGTGGTCGTCACCTTCGCCATGGCCATCGCCTTCCCGACGGTCGTGCTGCGCTACGAGAGCCTCACCGGTGGGGCCAACGGGAAGGGAGCACGGGGCACGCTGGAGCCGCCGGCGTGGACGCCGTTCGACCCCCGGGAGCGGACGGACCCGATCCAGTACCGCTACTTCGTGCTGCTGATCGTGGCCGCCGCCATGTTCCTGTTCGCCCGCAACATGATGCGATCCCGAGCCGGTCGGGCGCTGATCGCCCAGCGCGACAACCCCATCGCCGCTTCCGTCAACGGGGTGTCGGTGGCCCGCAACAAGGTGCTCGTGTTCGGGATCAGCGCCGCCTACTGCGGTGTGGCCGGGTGGATGCTGACGGTCAACACGCCGTTCGTCGCCGACACCAGCTTCACCGTGGCGGTCGGCATCTCCCTCATCATCGGGCTCGTCGTGGGGGGCGCAGCGACCGTGTCGGGGGCCATCCCCGGGGCCATCGTGATCGTCATCCTCCAGTACCTGCTCGAGCACCTGACCGAGTCCAAGAAGCTGGGCCCGATCTCGATGGACTGGCTGTCCACCCGCCAGGGCAAGGGCGGCATCGTGACGGTCGTGTTCGGGATCCTGCTGCTGCTGTCGGTGTTCGTGCTCCCCGGCGGCGTCATCGACGGCATCCGGCGCCTCCGGGCCCGTGTCGTCGCCATCGTCCCCAATCCGCGCTGGCTCGACTCGCGCCGCTCCGGCCCGACGGGCCAGGGCTGACGGCCGCCTGGGACCGGGCGACCCGCCGGGGGGCGGGCCGGAACCCGGGATCCACCCAGGCCTCCCCCGCCCACTCCGGGCGGAACACCCAACCAACCAACCCAACCCATCCAGGCACCAACCCAACAACCAACCCGACCGCCAGGTCAATGAGGGGGAATCACATGTTCACACTCCGAACGCGGGGGCTGACGGCCGGCGTGCTGATCGTCGGTCTCACGGCGGCCATCGCCGGACCGGCCGGGTCGGTGACCCGGACGACCAAGAAGACGACCAAGGCCGCACCGACCACGAAGGCGCCCGCCACGACGGCGGCGCCGGCGACGACCAAGGCGGCGGCCAGCGGCGGCGGGGCGAAGTACGGCAAGGTGTCCGACACCGTGTACCAGGGAGCTGGCGGCTTCAAGGTCGACACCTCCAAGTGCCCCAAGGACTGGAAGATCGACCAGGGCATCAGCAAGGACGAGATCAAGATGTTCATCTCGCTCCCCAAGTCCGGTCCGCTCGCCGGCTTCGGCCTCCTGGCCGACGGGGCGGCCAGCTACTTCAAGTACATCAACGACAAGGGCGGGGTCGCCGGCCGCAAGATCACCCTCGACATCAAGGACGACGGGTACGACCCCCAGCGCACCAAGGCCAACGTCACCGAGGCCATCGCCTCGGGCAAGTACGCCAACCTGGTGACGGTGCTCGGCACGCCCAACAACCTGGCCGTGTGGGACGACACCAACAAGGAGTGCATGCCGCAGCTGCTCAACGGCACCGGTGCCGCCCAGTGGGGTGACATCGACGACCACCCGTGGACGACCGGCATGCAGCTGGACTACACGACCGAGGCCATCCTCTGGGCCGAGTGGGTGCGGGCGGAGTACCCGCAGGGCGCCAAGGTGGCGATGCTCACCTACAACAACGACTTCGGCAAGAGCTACTCCAAGGGCTTCAAGCAGGCGATCAAGGGAACCAACGTCCAGATCGTCAAGGAGGAGTTCCACGAGGCCACCGCCCCGAACGTCACCAACCAGATGACGAACATCGACTCCACGCTGCCCGACGTGATCCTGCTGCAGACCACGGGTGCCTTCTGCACCCAGGCCATGGGCGAGATCGAGAAGCGCGGCCTCAAGTCCAAGGTGATGATGTCGGGCACCTGCGGCTCGCTGGCCCAGTTCTTCAAGCCCCTGATCGACCAGGGCCTCACCGGCGCCGACACCTACATCATCCAGACCTTCAAGGACGTGGTGGACGAGGAGTGGAAGGACGATCCCTTCGTCAAGCTCTACCACGCCACCCTGAAGTCCCAGGGCCTCGACAGCACCCAGTCGACCTACGCCACGGGCTGGATCTTCGCCTGGTTCATGGTGGAGATCCTGGAGGAGGCCGCCAAGTACAACGGCGGGCTCAACCGGGCCAACATCATGGTGGCCGCCCGCTCCATCACCGACACCATGCCCCTGGCCCTGCCCGGCATGTCCACCAAGATGGACGGCTTCAACGACGCCTACCTGATCGAGGGTGGCCGCGTCGCCAAGTACACGGTGAAGGACCGCAAGCAGTACGGCACCTTCTTCCCGCAGGGCCCCGTGATCAACAAGGAAGGTGCCCTCGGCACCTACAAGAAGTTCAACTCGATCGCCGGCTGATCCTCCAGCTGCCATCGTCTCGGTGACGGGCCCGCCCTCCGGGGCGGGTCCGTCCGCGTCCGGCCCCGGGTGCGGGGGGCTCGGGTGCGGGGGGCCGGGGACGGGCCCGCCCCGGCGGTGGGCACCACAGGCCGGGCGGCGTGTCAAGCACCCCGGAACGGGCTGCTATCGTTGTCCCTCGGCCTGTCGCCGGGTCGCGCGTCCTTCCCGCGAGCGCTCCGGCAGCCGGCAGATCCCCTCCCGTTCCGTGCGTGAGCACCGGCTGGGCCCGGATCCCCGCAGTACCCCGCACGACCAGGAGCTCGCCATCCCCAAGCCGAAGGAAGACACGATCGTGCTCGAGGGCACGGTCATCGAGCCCCTCCCGAACGCCATGTTCCGGGTGGAGCTGGAGAACGGCCACAAGGTGCTGGCCCACATCTCCGGGAAGATGCGCATGCACTACATCCGCATCCTGCCGGGCGACAAGGTCCAAGTCGAGCTCACCCCGTACGACCTCGCCCGAGGTCGGATCACCTACCGGTACAAGTAGAAGGCACCATGAAGGTCCGCCCCAGCGTCAAGGCAATCTGCGAGAAGTGCAAGGTGATCCGCCGCCACGGCCGGGTCATGGTCATCTGCACCAATCCGCGTCACAAGCAGAGGCAGGGCTGACATGGCCCGTCTCGCCGGCATCGACATCCCGCGTGAGAAGCGGGTCGAGATCTCCCTCACCTACATCTTCGGGATCGGCCGCACCACGGCGCAGCAGATCCTCGACTCCACGGGGATCGACCGCAACACCCGGGTCCGCGATCTGACCGACGAGGAGGTGAACCGCCTCCGTCAGTACATCGACCAGCACCTCCGGGTCGAGGGCGACCTGCGTCGCGAGGTGTCCCAGGACATCAAGCGCAAGATCGAGATCAACTGCTACCAGGGCGTGCGTCACCGGCGTGGGCTGCCCGTGCGGGGCCAGCGCACCCAGACCAACGCCCGCACGCGCAAGGGTCCCAAGCGGACCGTGGCGGGCAAGAAGAAGGCTCCCCGGAAGTAAGGCTCAGGAACCACAGTCATGGCAAAGCCCAAGCCCGGGGGCCGTCGGCCCCGCAAGCGCGAGCGCAAGAACATCGCCGTCGGCGTCGCGCACATCAAGAGCAGCTTCAACAACACGATCGTTGCGATCACCGACCCGGCCGGCAACGTGCTGGCGTGGTCGTCGTCGGGCAACGTCGGCTTCAAGGGGAGCCGCAAGAGCACCCCGTTCGCCGCCCAGCTGGCCGCCGAGGCGGCGGCCCGGCGGGCCATGGAGCACGGCGTCCGCCGGGTCGACGTGCTCGTCCGGGGTCCCGGTTCGGGCCGCGAGACGGCGATCCGGTCACTGCAGAACGTCGGCATCGAGGTCAACGCCGTTCGTGACGTGACCCCCATGCCCCACAACGGGTGCCGCGCCCCGAAGCGGCGGAGGATCTAGTCATGGCCCGCTACACCGGGCCGGTGTGCCGCCTGTGCCGCCGGGAGAAGACCAAGCTCTTCCTGAAGGGCGCCAAGTGCGACTCCATGAAGTGCCCCATCGAGCAGCGCCCCTACCCGCCGGGTGAGCACGGCCGCGGCCGCATCCGGGAGTCGGAGTACCTCACCCAGCTGCGTGAGAAGCAGAAGGCCCGCCGCATCTACGGCGTGCTGGAGAAGCAGTTCCGCAACATGTTCGAGGAGGCCGACCGGCGCCAGGGCGTGACCGGCGAGAACCTGCTGCGCATGCTCGAGCTGCGCCTCGACAACGTGGCGTTCCGTGCCGGCTGGGGCTCCAGCCGGGCCCAGTCCCGCCAGCTCGTGCGACACGGCCACGTGAACGTCAACGGTCGGCGCGTGACCATCCCCAGCTACCAGCTGAGGAAGGGCGACGTCGTCGAGCTGCGGCCCAAGGCCCAGGGGATGATCGTGGTCCAGCACAACCTCGACACGATCGACCGCCAGGTCGTGGCGTGGCTGGAGCGTGCCGCCGAGGGCAAGTCCGTCACCGTGCGCGACCTGCCCCTGCGTGAGCACATCGACATCCCGGTCC
>JBIKWW010000283.1:0-5236 GCA_044356125.1 Acidimicrobiia bacterium | reverse complement strand
CGACAGGAGCACGACCATGGGTGAGCTCGGAGGATTCCTCAAGCACGGCCGCGAGACGGCGACCCGTCGACCCGTCCCGGTCCGCCTGCGCGACTGGAAGGAGGTCTACGAGCCGTTCCCCGTCGAGAAGCTCCGCACCCAGGCCGGTCGCTGCATGGACTGCGGCATCCCCTTCTGCCACAACGGCTGCCCCCTGGGGAACCTCATCCCCGAGTGGAACGACCTCGTGTACCAGTCCGACTGGGAGGAGGCCATCGAGCGCCTGCACGCCACCAACAACTTCCCCGAGTTCACCGGGCGCCTGTGCCCGGCGCCGTGCGAGGGGGCGTGCGTGCTCGGCATCAACGACGACCCGGTCTCGATCAAGGCCGTCGAGAACACCATCATCGACCGCGCCTGGGACGACGGGCGTGTCGTGGCGGTCCCGGCCACCCGCAGCACGGGCCGCAAGGTGGCCGTGGTGGGCTCGGGCCCGGCCGGTCTGGCGGCCGCCCAGCAGCTGACGCGGGCCGGACACGCCGTCACCGTGTTCGAGCGGGCCGATCGAATCGGTGGTCTGCTGCGCTACGGGATCCCCGAGTTCAAGATGGAGAAGGCCGTCCTCGACCGGCGCCTGGCGCAGATGGAGGCCGAAGGCACCACCTTCGTCGTGAACGCCGACGTGGGCCGGCCGGGTGGCCCGAGTGTGGAGCAGCTGCGGGCCGACTTCGACGCCATCGTCCTGGCCGGTGGATCCACCCAGGCGCGCGACCTCCCCATCCCCGGGCGGGACCTCCCCGGGATCCACTTCGCCATGGAGTACCTGCCCCTGGCGAACAAGGTGCAGGAGGGCGACCTCGATCGCTCGCCGATCCACGTGGAGGGCGCGCACGTGGTGATCATCGGCGGCGGTGACACCGGCGCCGACTGCCTGGGTACGGCCCACCGTCAAGGGGCGGCGAGCGTGCACCAGTTCGAGGTGATGCCCCGTCCGCCGGAGGCCCGTGACGGAGCAGCGAACCCGTGGCCGACCTACCCGATGGTCTACCGGGTGTCGTCGGCCCACGAGGAGGGGGGCGAGCGCGTCTACTCGGTGTCGACCACCGAGTTCGTGGCCGGGCCCGACGGTCGTGTGGCGCGGCTCAAGGGCCACGAGGTGGAGCAGAAGGTCGTCGACGGCCGCCCGGTCTTCCAGAAGGTCGAGGGCACCGACTTCGAGCTGCCCGCCGACTACGTGTTCCTGGCCATGGGCTTCACCGGGCCCGAGCGTGGCGGTCTGCTCGAGCAGCTCGGTGTCGAGCTCGATGCCCGGGGCAACGTGGCCCGGACCGACGACTACCGGACCTCGGTGGACGGCGTGTTCGTGGCCGGCGACATGGGCCGCGGCCAGTCCCTGATCGTGTGGGCGATCGCCGAGGGCCGCAGCGCCGCCGCCGCCGTCGACGCCTGGCTGATGGGCGAGACGCTCCTCCCCGCCCCGCTGGAGGCGGCGCCGACGCTCAGCCGCGCCTCCGCCTGACCGGTCGGCCCCGAGCGGGTCAACCCACGCCGGTGACCGGGGGCCCGCCACCCGCCTGCACGGGCGGGAGCGTGGCGGGCACGGTCGCGGCCGGCACCGAGGTCGGCTCGGGCTGGGCGGCAGGCTCGCCGGCGCGGGTCGTGGACGTCCTCCGCCGGGAGGTCGTCGTGGGCTCCGCTGATCCCTGACCCCCCTCCGGCGCCACGATGTCCTCGGGCAGTGGCTCGTTGTCCAGTGCGGTGTCGACGGTGGTGTCGGCCGGCCGCAGTGTGGTCGTGGTCGCCCCCGGGGTGGGGTCGCCGTTGCAGTCGATCCCCTCCTTGGGGCGGTAGGCGGCGCGGATCTTGTCGTTGGCCACGCGCCCGTCGAGGTACACGCGTCGGCGGGTGGTGATGACGATCGTGCAGAGGTTGCGCTTGGACTTCGTCTGGTCGGCGACCTCACCGGTGACGAACGGGGTGGAGTACAGCGCGACCGTGATCGACGACGCCGTGTAGGTGGGCCAGATCATCACCGCGTAGGGCGTGTTGTTGCGGATCTTCAGGTCGGGCCGCGGATAGGAGAGCGTCGCCTCGATGCCGTACGGGTAGCGCTTGATGTAGAGCGAGTGGCTCTGGTACTCGACCAGATCGAGGCCGGCGTAGAAGGCGGCGTTGAACATGGTCGTGGCGAACTGGCTGATGCCGCCGCCGTAGTTCTCGGCGTAGACGCCGTCCTCGATGACGTGGGCGAGCACGAACCCGTTGGCCGCCGACCGGGGCCCGATGTCACGGTTCACCGAGAACGTCTCGCCGGGCTGGATGACCCGCCCGCGCAGCAGGTCGGCGATGTGGTGGATGTTCTTCACCCGGTCCTCGCCGGCCGCGTGGCGGGTGGTGAAGCGCGAGACCATCGTCGTGACGCCGAGACGCTCGACCTCCTCGGTCGTCAGGCTGGCCTCCACCTCCCGCAGGTCGATGCGCACGGCCTCGCCGGTGGGGTTCTCGAGCGCCGCCCCGATCGCTCGCAGGCTCTCGGCGGAGCAGCAGACCAGCCCCGGCTCGGCGGGCACGGTGCGGACCGTCCCGTCGTCGGCCACCTCGAGGCGGGCGTCGCGGGCCGGGCGTCCGACCCGGCCCAGGATGCGCCGGATGCCAGCTCCCGCCGCCTTCTCGTCGATGCCGAGCCGGACCTGGCCGTCGACGATCGTGGGCTGCACCCACTGACGCAGGTCGGCGGCCGGGATCACGCCGCCCTTCTCCCCGACGACGACCCGCAACGGCGAGGCCGTCAGCTTGGACGCCTCGCGGGCCAGTTCCTGAACCTGTTCGGCGCTGTAGCGGGAGCGCAGCGTGACCCGGTTGACGGTCAGGGTCACCGGGTCCGGCCCGCCCTTGAGGAGCCGGGGGAGCTCGGCGGCGACAGGGGCGGGGTCGATGCCGTTGCCATCGCTGCCGGGGATGACGATGAAGCGGCGCCCGTCCAGCTCGAGGCGGGGGTCCTTCGGTTCGACGCGCCGGGCGGCGTCGAGCCGGGCCAGGGACGTCGCGAGGACCGTGGTGTCGATGCGGGTGGGCACCTCGACGGTCCGGGACCGCAGCCCCGAGGTGAGGTAGCTCACGAAGCGGGCGACGGCGCCGCCGGGTCGCCCGGCATCGAGGGCGCGGCTCCGCAGCAGGGCCCGGTCCACGGACACCCCGAAGTCGGCACCCACGCCGGCGGGCCCGCCACCGGGGGCGGCCAGGCGGACGGGCATCACGCGGTAGCGGCCGTCGAGATCGGCGATGAAGGCGTCGAGCGCAGGCCCGTCCAGCCCGCCGATGGACTCCCCGGCGACCGTCGTGTTGCGCAGGACCTTCCCGTCGTAGCGGCGGGCGTCGAGCACGGCCATGGCCAGCACGGCGGTCAGGGCGGTGAGCCCGAGCAGAGCGGGCAGCAGACGCCGGGGACGAAGGAGCATGACCTCCCAGATGCTACGCGCGCCGATGGTCGTCGCCGAAGCCGTTCCGCCGGGCTCCCTCAGTGGGCCCGGATGCGGGGGTCGAAGTCGCGGATCTCGGCGAACTGCTCGCCCATGGTCGTGACGATGCGGGCGAAGAGGTCGGCACCGTGGGCGGCGCTGGCCCGCGTGGCGTCGCCGATGACCCCGATGGGCAGCCCGTCGGGTCCGGGGGCGGCATCGAAGTCGTCGCTCGTCCAGCCGAAGGAGACGCTGCCCCCGAAGCGGACGTGGCGCTGCAGCGCCAGGTGCTCGGGGACGCGTCGCGTGGCCCGGCCCAGGTCGACGAGGTCGGGCCGCACGTGCATGACGAGCGACGTCTCGTCGTGGCCGGCATGGATGCTCATGCCCCGCTCGTCGCCCCCGTCGGTGGCGAGCCACGGGTGCACGAGGAAGGTGCGCAGCCCGTGGGCCAGGCGGAGATCCCGGCAGGCGACCTGCAGGAGGGCCGAGTTGCCGCCGTGGCCGTTGACGAACACCACCGTTCCGAAGCCGCTGTGGCGCAGGCAGCGGCCGAGGTCGTCGAGGACGGCGAGCATCGTGGTGGCGCTGAGCCACATCGTCCCCGGCGCCCAGGCGTGCTCGTTGGACTTCGTCATCGACAGGCTGGGGAGCTGCCAGAGGTCGTGGGCATCGCCGTGCTCGGCCACGGCCGCCGTCGACAGTGCCGTGGCGAGGATCTCGTCGGTCGCCAGGGGGAGGTGCGGGCCGTGGGCCTCGATGGCCCCGAAGGGCAGCACGGCGATGGACCGGGGTCCGACGCGCCGGGGGACGTCGTGGGCGGCGAGCCCTCCGAGGTGGCGGTCGTGATGCGGGAGCTCGAGCATGTGGTTGACGCTACGGGCTGCGAAGCTGAGCTGATGGATGCTCCTGGAGCGATCGTCATCGGAGCCGGACACAACGGCCTCATCTGCGCCGCGTACCTGCAACGGGCCGGCATCCCCACGCTGGTGCTGGAGGCCCGGTCGGTGATCGGCGGCAACGCCGGCACCGACATCGATCTCGGCGGGGCCCGCTGCAACATCTGCAACTGCGAGCACACGATGGTGCGGGCGACGCCGATCGCCGAGGAGCTGCGCCTGGCCGAGCACGGGCTGCGCTACCTGGAGCCCGAGATCACCCAGGTGAACCTCCATGGCTCGGGCGGGCCCGCCTGGTTCCAGTTCCACGACCTGGAGCGCACCCTGGCGGGCCTGGCCCACAGCTTCCCGGGCGAGGTCGAGCGCTACCGGGCCTACGCCAAGGCGGCCATGCCCGTGGCCCGGATGGTGCTCGACCTGGCCAACGACGTGCCCACGCCCGGGTCCGTCATCCCCCGGCTGGCCTCCCCGGCCCGGGCCGTGGCGGTGGCCACGATGCTGCGCTGGCGCCGGAGGTCCATCGCCGAGATGGCCCGGTCCCTGTTCGGGGCGGTGGAGCTGCAGACCCCCATGATCACCACCGGCCCGTCGGTGTGGGGCCTGTCCCCCGACACGCCGGGGACCGGTCTGGGGGCCATCGGGTACGCCATGCGCCACGTGCAGCCGATCGGGCGGCCGGTGGGCGGATCGGGCGCGCTGCCCGAGGCGGTGGCGTCGTCGCTGCGGGCGATGGGCGGGGCGGTGCGGACCGCGGCCCGCGTCGAGGCGATCCTGTGCGAGCGCGACCGCGTGCGCGGTGTCCGGCTCGTCGGCGGAGAGGAGCTGACGGCCCCGATCGTGGTCGTGGCCACCGATCCGGCCAGCGCGCTGCTCGACTGGATCACCGCCGGGCCCGCCGCC
>JBIKWW010000282.1:0-5240 GCA_044356125.1 Acidimicrobiia bacterium | reverse complement strand
GTTCTGGTCGAGCAGCATGACGATGTCGTCCTGCCGCCACATCACACCCTTCGGGTAGCCGGTGGTGCCGCCCGTGTACAGCATCATCAGGTCGTCACCGCTGCGGCCCCAGGCCGGTGCCGTCCGGGTCGGGGACCCGTCGGGGCCGCCCGCCGCCGCCTCGTAGGGGATCGCCCAGGCGGGGCAGGGATGGGACGCGTCGTCGACCCAGAACCAGGCCCGCACCTTGTCCAGCCGGTGGCGGATCCGCTCGACGGTGGGCACGAAGGTGGCGTGGAGGACGACGGCCTCGGCATCGGCGTTGTCCCACAGGTAGAGCAGCTCGTCGTCGGTGTAGCGGTAGTTGGTGTTCACCGGCACCAGCGAGGCCTTGCAGCACGCAGCCGTCGTCTCCAGGTACTCGGGCGAGTTGTAGAGGTAGTGGGCGACGGTCGCCTGGCGTTGCAGCCCGGCGGCCAGCATGGCCGCGGCCAGTCCGTCGGCCCGACGGTCGAACTGCCGCCAGCTGATGCGGCGGTCGGCGTGCACGAGCGCCGTCGCGTCGGGGAAGCGGGCGGCGTGCGCCTCGAAGATGTCCGCGAAGTTCCATCCGGTCACGGAAGGGGGAGGGTACTGCCCGGGTCGGGCACCGGTCCCACCCGACGGGTGGGAGCATGTCCCCATGCCGGACCGGGTGACCTCCGTCGAGGAGCTGCGCGCGCTGTTCCCGCCGCCCAGCGCCCGCGCCGTCACCAAGCAGCTGGACCGGATCGACGACCGCTGCCGGGCCTGGCTGGCGCAGTGCCCCTTCGTCGCCGTCGGCACCACCAACCCCGACGGGACGGGCGACGTCAGTCCCAAGGGCGGGGCCCCCGGGTTCATCCACGTCCTCGACGACCACCACCTGGCCTGGGGCGAGCTGCCCGGCAACAACCGCCTCGACGGCTACGCCAACCTGGTGCGCGACCCCCGCATCGGGCTGCTGTTCATGATCCCCGGCATCGGGGAGATGCTGCGGGTCAACGGCACGGCCTGGGTGAGCACCGCCCCGGCGCTGCTCGAGGCGACGGCTCCCGACGGGGTCCTTCCGACCGTCGCCCTCGTCGTCGAGGTGGCCGAGGCGTTCATCCACTGCGCCAAGGCGGCGCGCCGGTCGGGCCTGTGGGACCCGGAACGCTGGCCAGACCCGTCGTCGGTACCGGGCGCGGCGGCGATGCTGCCCGCCCCCGCGGTCGGGCCCGACTCCGGCGACGACCGCCCCCGGGCGTGAACGGACCGCAGCCCCGGCCGACCGTCGAGCTGGTTGCCCGGCCCGGCCACGACGCGCTCCTCGACCTCCCGTGGCACCGGCCGCTCGCCGACTGGGACGACGACCGACTGGTCGACATCGTGCGGGGCGTGTCGCGTCACACCGTGCGCTTCGTCGACGTCGGCGGGCACGTCTACGCCGTCAAGGAGACGGCCGAGCGCGCCGCCCTCGCCGAGTACGACCTGCTGAGGGCACTGGAGGAACGCCACCTCCCCGTCGTCGAGCCCGTCGGCGTCGCCCGTCACCGCACGGCCGACGACGCCGGCCCGCTCGACGCCGCCCTCGTCACCCGGCACCTCAGCTTCTCGCTCCCCTACCGATACCTCTTCGCCGGGCGGTCCGTGGCCGGCCTGCGCCACCAGCTCACCGACGCGCTCGCCCTGCTGCTCGTCAAGCTCCACCTGGAAGGGTTCGTCTGGGGTGACTGCTCCCTGTCGAACACCCTGTTCCGACGTGACGCCGGAGCGCTCACCGCCTACCTCGTCGACGCCGAGACGGGCACGCTGCACCCGGGCCGAGCCTCAGATGGTCAGCGCGCGTACGATCTCGACCAGGCCGCCGAGAACATCGGCGGCGAGCTGATGGACCTCCAGGCCCGCGACCGGCGCGCCACCGACATCGATCCCGCCGCCCTCGGCGAGGACCTGCGCCAGCGGTACGGGCGACTCTGGGAGGAGCTCACCCGGGCCGAGGTGGTCCCGGCCGGGGAGCGGCACCTCATCGCCCAGCGGGTCCGCCGTCTGGAGGAGCTGGGCTTCACCGTGGCCGAGCTGGTCCTGCGGCCCGAGGGTGACGGGCGCCAGGTCCGCGTCGTGCCCCGGGTGGTCGAGGCGGGTCACGACGAACGGGTGCTGCACGATCTCACCGGGATCGCGGCCGACGCCCGGCAGGCCCGGAGGCTGCTGGCCGACCTCGCCGAGCACCGGGCCCTCTGGGGCCCCGAGGGCGGTCGCGAGCTGCCCCGGGCGCTGGCCGCCTTCCGCTGGCTCACCGAGGTGTACGAGCCGACACTGGCGGCCGTCCCCGAAGAGCTGCGGGACCGCCTCCCCGGCCCGGAGCTCTACCACCAGCTCCTCGAGCACCGCTGGTACGAATCCGAGCGCCAGGGCCGTGACATCGGACCCGACGCCGCCCTGGCCAGCTTCATCGAAGCCGTCCTGCGGCGGGCCGCTCCCGAAGCGGTTCTCCCGGTCGACCCCCGGGCAACGCCCTCCGGGGATCCCGGTTCCTGACCGGACCGGGGCCGACCTCCCGGCGCTCAGCCCTGCTCGCGCAGGAAGCGCTCCACCTCGGCGGCGATGGCGTCGCCGGAAGGCACGTTCCCCTCGGCGTCGGTGAGCCGGCCGGGCTCGGGGGCGACGTCGGGGTCACCCTCCTCCTCGTCGTCGTCGCCCTGGGCGGCTTCGAGCTGACGGACGAAGGCCTGCATCTCCTCGTCGCCGGAGATGGCGTCGTCGACCTGGCGCTCGTAGTCGGCGGCGGCGATCTCGAGGCCGGTCAGCGTCAGCGGCAGGTCGAGCAGGGCGGCGGCCCGTTCGAGCAGGGCCAGTGCCGCCTTGGGCGACGGGGTGCCCTGCAGGTAGTGCGGGACGGCGGCCCAGATGGAGACCGACTCGACCCGGGACCGGGCGAGAGCGTCGTGCAGCACCCCGACGATGCCCGTGGGGCCCTCGTAGCGGGAACGCTCGAGCCCCATCCGGGAGGCCACCGCCGGGTCCGACGCCGTTCCCGTGACGCGCACCGGGACCGAGTGGGGGACGTCGGCGAGCAACGCGCCCAGCGTCAGCACCAGCTCGCAACCGGTACGGCGGACGATCTCGACCACGTGGCCGCAGTACGTGCGCCACCGCAGGTGCGGCTCGACGCCGACGAGGACCAGCAGGTCGCGCTCGGCCCCCGGCAGCAGACCGACACGGACCTCGGTGGTGGGCCACACGATGCGCCGGATCGCACCGCCGACGAGACGGACCTCGGGGCGGGCGCTGGTGAAGTCGTAGAAGGCCTCGGGGTCGATGGAGGCCACCGGACGGTCGTCGAGCAGGGACAGCAGGTGCCGGGCGGCCATGGAGGCGGCGTCGCCGGCGTCGTTCCATCCTTCGAAGGCGGCCACCAGCACCGGCCGGCGCAGCGGGGGCAGCGTCGGCTCGAACCGCAGCTCGGGACCGGTGGCGTCGGGATCGGGGCCCATCTCGGTGACGACGCTACCGCCCGCCTCCGCCGACGCCCGCCGGAGCCCCGCCGGAGCCCCGCCGGAACCCCGCCCGAGCCCCCACGGAGCCCCACGGAGCCCCACGGAGCCCCGACGGAGCCCGGTGGTCGTTCGCATCATTCCCGGCGCAGGCCTGCCGAAACGGTGGGCCGTTCGGCCCGTTCCGCTGGCCACGACCACGCAGTGTGGTTACCGTGACTGTTCTGAACGCAGGTTCAGATCCGATCCCGGCATCACGGGGGCGGATCAGCACGACGGGTGAGGGAACGATGCATCGACGGGATCAACGGGATCGGCGGAACCGGGTTCGGGAGGGGGTGCGGGAACGTCAGGGGCGCTGGTGCCGGCTGATCGGCATCGGTGCCGCCACAGGCGGGCTGCTCGTGCTCGCCGCCGCGCCCTTCCAGGCTCAGGTCGGCGCCCAGACGGCCAGCGAATCGGCCGGTGACCCGGCCACGACGAGCGCCGCCGACGGCGGCACCGTCGCCGCCACACCGATGGTCACGCCGGCCGTGGTGAAGAACTGGACCCAGGACGGGCTGGCCAAGCGCCGCAGCTACGACGCCCTCAACTTCATCCTCACCCAGCACGACGTCCGCATCCCCGGCGGCACCGCCTGGAGCGACGCCGACGCCAGCCCGAGCATCGACGGGCGCATCAACCCCGACAACGGCAAGCTGGAGCGCAACGAGTACGCGCCGGCCGTGACCAACCCCGCCCTCACCCAGGAGATCCCCACCTACCTGGAGGGATCGACGGCCGAGTTCAGGGTCCGGGTGTACAACCGGATGGGCCCGTCCCCGTACGAGATCATCGGGGCCGACGCCACGGTGACGAGTTCGACCGATTCCGGCCTGACCGACCACTGCAGCCTGGCCAAGACCGCCCTCCCCGAGGAGAGCTTCGCCGAGTACACGTGCACGGTGCCCAACGTCCGGGCCACGGGCCTGGGCACGGCGGTCGATCTGACGAGCACGATCAACGTGACCGCCACCTCGGCCTTCGGCGGCAAGCTCCAGTTCCAGGGCTCCGAGCCCGCCTCGATCAACGTGGTCCGGGCCGACGGGTCGATCCGCACCGAGGTCCGCCCCGTCACCTCGCTGAACTGGCGTCCGGCCGACACCGCCGCTGACGCGGCCGAGGTCGTCCGTCCCAACGACGCCGAGTTCCAGCTCATCGCCGCCAACACCGGCGAGGTCGACTGGGCCGACGCCGTCGTCCGCACCGCCTCCGGATGCCAGATCGCCATCCCCTCGCTGAAGCCGGGGGCGACCGTGACGGTCAACCGCACGGGGGTGGTCGTGACCGGTGACCCGACGGCGGCCGCCGCCCTCAGCGGGGTCGTGCCGTCGGGCTGCGTCGAGTCCGGTCCGTCGGCGGACGGCTCACGGGTCGGCACGCTGACCTTCCGGGGCGTCCTGGGGACCCAGACGACGGGCCAGCTGACCCGCACCGACCCGGCCTTCTACCGGGTGGTCTCGCCGATCATTCCGCCCACCTCGCAGCCGCCGACGACGCTGCCGCCCACCACCGTGGCTCCGCCCACCACCGTGGCTCCGCCCACCACCGTGGCTGCGACCACCACCGCCCCGACCACCACCGCCGCCCCGACCACCACCGCCGCCCCGGTCACCACCGCCGCCCCGACGACGGCACCCCCGTCGACGGCTCCGGCGACGGTGCTCGGCGAGGTCATCGACTCCGCTCCGGTGGCCGACCTCCCGGTGACGGGCTCCGAGAGCG
>JBIKWW010000281.1:0-5244 GCA_044356125.1 Acidimicrobiia bacterium | reverse complement strand
CCGACCGGGTCCCGGCCGGGATCTTGACGCTCACGGGGCTGTCCATGGTGGGCACGGCGATCGTGGCCCCCAGCGCCGCCTCGGCGAAGGTGACCGGCACCGTGATGGTGAGGTCCTGGCCCTTGCGCCCGAACATCTCGTGGGGCGACACCCGGACCGTCACGTACAGATCACCGGGCTGGCCGCCGTTGCGACCGTCGCCCCCGCGGCCCTTCAGGCGGATCCGCTGGCCGTCCTCGACCCCGGCGGGGATGCGCACGTTGACGGTGCGCGGCACGCGTGCCGTTCCCGTGCCCGAGCACGTCGGGCACGGCTTCTCGACCCGCATCCCGTTGCCCCCGCAGGCGCTGCACGGCTGACTGAAGGAGAAGAAGCCCTGGTTGCTGTCGACGGTGCCCCGGCCCGAGCAACTCGCGCAGATCACCGGAGACGTGCCGGGCGCCGCCCCGGTTCCGTGGCAGGAGCCGCAGGCGCCGTCGGTGATGACCGGCAGCGACGTGACGACCCCGTCGACGGCCTGCTGGAAGGTGAGCGCGATCGACGTCTCCAGGTCGTCGCCACGACGCGGCGAGCTGCGCTGGCGCCGTGCCCCGGGCCCTCCCCCGCCGCCGAAGATCCCGCCGAAGAGGTCGCTGATGTCCTCCACCCGGAAGCCGCCGGCACCGCCCCCTGCCCCCGGACCCGGGCCACGGCCCATGCCGAAGGCGCCCGGGCCGAGCCGGCGGACCTCGTCGTACTCCTTGCGCTTGGCCGGATCGGACAGCACGGCGTAGGCCGAGCTGATCTCCTTGAAGCGCTCCTCCTTGCCCGGGTTGGTGTCGGGGTGGTTGGTCTTGGCGAGCCGCCGGTAGGCCTTGGTGATGTCCTTGTCGGTGGCCGACTCCGCGACGCCGAGGACCTTGTAGTAGTCCTTCTCGAACCAGTCACGCTCCGGTGCCATCGGCGCCCTCCTCTCGTGTCGAGTCGGTCCCGCGTCGGCTGGACCGGCTCAGTCCTTGACCTTGACCATGGCGGCCCGCATGACGCGGCCCTTCCACCGGTACCCGGCCCGCAGCACCTCGCTGACGACGGGGCCGCCCCCCTCGCCCGGCTCGTGGAGCACGGCCTCGGCCTCGGCCGGGTCGAAGTCGAGCCCCTCCGGCCACAGCCGTTCGAGGCCCTCGGACTCCAGCGCCGACAGGAGTTGGTCGTGCACCTTGGCCAGCGGGCTCTGGTCCGGGTTGGCCTCGTGGGCCAGGGCCAGCTCGAAGGTGTCGAGCACCGGCAGGAGCCGGGCCACCAGCTTCTCCGTCGCCCGGCCCACCTCGAGCTCGGTGTCGGAGCGCACCCGGCGGCGGTAGTTGTCGAAATCGGCCTGCAGACGACGCAGGGCGTCGAGGTACTCGTCGCGCTCGCGGCTGAGCACGCCCACCTCATCGAGTGCCGGGTCCCCGAGCGGGGGGTTCCCGTCGGCGTCGGCGGCCGAGGCCGCGTCCCCGAGGAGCTGGGCCAGCTCCTCGTCCAGCGACGGGCTCGGGGCCGGGTCGACGGGGTCACCCTGGGGACCTGCGCCCGCCGGACCCGGGTTGGTCGGTTCGGTCATCGTCTCGGATCTCCTGGCGAGCGCAGTGCCCGACCGGTCACTTCTCGTCGACGATCTCGGCGTCGATGACGTCGTCGTCGCGACGCCCGCCGGCCGAGGCGCTCTCGCCCGCCGGGCCCGGCTGGGAGGCCGCCGCCGTCGCCGCCTCGTAGAGCTTCTGCGACATCGTCTGGCTGGCCGTGGCCAGCGACTCGACGGCGCGCTTGATGGCCTCGACGTCGGTTCCCGCCTTGGCCGCCTTGAGATCCGAGAGGGCCTGCTCGACGCGGGTCCGCTCATCGGCGGGAACCTTGTCGCCCTGCTCGCGCAGGAGCTTCTCGATCTGGTACTCGAGCTGGTCGGCCTGGTTGCGGACCTCGGCCTCCTCGCGGCGACGGCGGTCGTCCTCGGCGTGGGACTCGGCGTCCTTGACCATGCGGGCGATGTCGTCCTTGTTGAGCGAGCTCTGGCCGGTGATCGTCATCGACTGCTCCTTGCCCGTGGCCCGGTCCTTGGCCGAGACGTGCACGATGCCGTTGGCGTCGATGTCGAAGGTGACCTCGATCTGGGGCACGCCACGGGGGGCGGGCGGCAGATCGACGAGCTCGAACTTGCCGAGGGTCTTGTTGTACATGGCCATCTCTCGCTCGCCCTGCAGCACGTGGATCTGCACCGAGGGCTGCATGTCGTCGGCGGTCGTGAAGACCTCGGACTTGCGGGTCGGGATGGTCGTGTTGCGCTCGATGAGCTTGGTCATGATCCCGCCCTTGGTCTCGATCCCCAGCGAGAGCGGGGTCACGTCGAGCAGCAGCACGTCCTTCACGTCGCCCTTGAGCACTCCGGCCTGCACGGCGGCGCCCACGGCGACGACCTCGTCGGGGTTGACGCCCTTGTGGGGGTCCTTCCCGGTGAGGGCCTTCACGAGGTCCTGCACGGCGGGCATGCGGGTGGAGCCACCCACCATGACGACGTGGTCGATGTCGCTCTTGGTCAGCCCGGCGTCCTTGATGGCCTGCTCGAAGGGGATCTTGCAGCGCTCGAGGAGGTCATGGGTGAGCTCCTGGAACTTGGCCCGGGTGAGCGTGACGTCGAGGAACTTGGGGCCCTCCGGCGTGGCCGTGATGTAGGGCAGGTTGATGCCCGTCTGCTGGACCTGGGAGAGCTCGATCTTGGCCTTCTCGGCGGCTTCCTTCAGGCGCTGCATGGCCATCTTGTCGTTCGAGAGGTCGATGCCCTCGGCGTTCCTGAACTCGCGCACGAGCCAGTCGATGACGGCCTGGTCCCAGTCGTCGCCGCCGAGGTGGGTGTCACCGCTGGTGGACTTCACCTCGAACACGCCGTCGCCGATCTCGAGCACCGACACGTCGAAGGTGCCGCCGCCGAGGTCGAACACGAGGATCGTCTGGTCGGCCGAGCCCTCCTTGTCGAGGCCGTAGGCCAGTGCCGCGGCGGTCGGCTCGTTGATGATGCGCAGGACCTCGAGGCCGGCGATCTGGCCCGCCTCCTTGGTGGCCTGGCGCTGGGCGTCGTCGAAGTAGGCGGGCACGGTGATGACGGCCTGGGTGACCGAGTCGCCCAGGTAGGCCTCGGCGTCGCGCTTGAGCTTCATCAGCACCCGGGCGCTGATCTCCTGCGCCGTGTACTTCTTGGCGTCGATGTCGATCGTCCAGCGGGTGCCCATGTGGCGCTTCACGGAGCGGATCGTGCGGTCGGGGTTGGTGATGGCCTGGCGCTTGGCCACCTCGCCGACGAGGACCTCGCCGGACTTGGAGAAGCCGACGATGGACGGCGTCGTCCGGGCGCCCTCCGCGTTCGGGATCACCACCGTCTCACCCGCCTCCCAGACGGAGACGACGGAGTTCGTGGTGCCGAGATCGATGCCGACGGCCTTGGGCATGGGGGGTCCTCCTGGGGAGCAGGGATCGGTGCGCAGAGCGTCGGGAGGAGATGCTACCGGGCTCTCTGCGAACTTGAGTGCAGTGGGTGCAACTTTTCGCAGCGTGGTTCTATTCCACCTGCGCCGTGGGCCGCCGGCCCGGCGCCCAGGGGACCGGTCCGCTCAGCCCTCGAAGGCGCGGCGGCCCTCCAGGGCGCGGCCCAGGGTGAGCTCGTCGGCGTACTCGAGGTCACCGCCCACGGGCAGCCCCGATGCGATCCGGCTGACCGGCACGCCGAGGGGCTTGAGCTGGCGGGCCAGCCACATGGCTGTCGCCTCGCCCTCGATGGTGGGGTTGGTGCAGAGGATGACCTCGGTGACGTCCTCGGCGGCGATGCGGGCGAACAGCTCCCGGATGCGCAGCTGCTCGGGGCCGACGCCCTCGACGTAGTTGATGACGCCGTGCAGCACGTGGTAGCGGCCCCGGTACTCCTTGGTCCGCTCGACGGCCACGATGTCGCGGGGTTCCTCCACCACGCAGATGACCCGGGTGTCGCGCTGGGGGTCCAGGCAGATCCCGCACTCGGTGCGCTCGGCGGCGCCGACGGGCTGGTCACCGGTGTCGGCCAGGTTGAAGCAGCGGCGGCAGAACGTCACGCGCTCCTTGGCCTGCTGGATGGCCCGAGACAGCCGCAGGGCCTCCTCGCGGGGCCGCTTGAGGAGGTGGTAGGCGATGCGCTGGGCCGACTTGGGGCCGACGCCGGGAAGGCGGCCGAGCTCGTCGATGAGCTCCTGGACGGGGGCGGCGTAGGCGGAGGACATCGCGGGGAGGCGGCGACCGGGCCGGTCAGCCCAGCAGGCCGCCGAGGTCGAGCCCGCCCATGGCCTGCTGGGTGGCCTGCTGGCTGGCCGCCGCGACCTTGGAGGAGGCGTCGCGCAGGGCGGCGAGGACGAGGTCCTCGAGCAGCTCGGTGTCGGCGGGGTCGACCACCGAGGCGTCGATCGACACGGCCTGGAACGCACCCGTACCGGACACCGTGATGCGGACCTTGCCCCCACCGGACACACCTTCGTGGACGGTCGAGGCGGCCGCCGCCTGGGCGGCCAGGAGCTGCTCCTGCATGGCCTGCGCCGAGCGCAGCAGCGCTCCCAGATCCGGTGCCTCGCTCATGGCCTGTCCTCCTCGACGAGCTGCGCCCCGGGGAAGGCCGTCAGCATCAGGTCCTTCGTCGACGTTACCGGCGCGTCGGGAGCATCCATGAGCTCGGCCGGGTCGACCATCTCGTCCTCGAACACGGCCGGGCCCCGACCGCCTCTGCCCCCTGACCCCTCACCGCTGGTGTCGACGGGGACGGCGGCCCCCTCGGCGGCGTCGACGAGCAGGGCGATCGAGACGGGGTGCCCGAAGGCGGCGGCCGCCGCCCGCTCGGCCTCGGACCGGCGCTCCTCGCAGCGCGACCGGTGCATGTCGTTGGGGACGCCGAGGCGCAGTGCGCCGGACTCCAGCCCCAGCACCCGGGCGGCGGCGTACATCGCCCGGGTCATGCGGGGCATGGCCTCGAGCGCCGACGACCATGCCTGCTGACCTGCCTGCTGACCTGCCTGCTGACCTGCCTGCTGACCTGCCTGCTGACCTGCCTGGTGACCGGCGTCGCTGGCCCCGGGGCCGTTCCGGGTCGCCGATGCCGGGCCGCCCCGCTCGGGGCGCACAGCCGGTCGCTCAGCCGGTCGCTCAGCCGGTCGCTCAACCGGCACCGATCGCGTGGCCGCCGACCCGCCCGCCGGACCTGCGGCCGAGCCCCCGGCC
>JBIKWW010000023.1:0-17600 GCA_044356125.1 Acidimicrobiia bacterium | reverse complement strand
CACGCGGCCCCCCAACATCCACACCCGCGACACTCGTGAACGTCCGAACCCCACTACCAGCCGCCGGCGCAGGAGCCCGACCAGCACCCGCAGCACCCGCAGCACCCGGACCCGGACCCGGCACATCATCAGCCAACGACACGCCACCCCCAAGCACGCCCGCAACCAACAACGTCGCCAACATCAGCGCCCAACGCCGCATCAGCAAGCTCCCCCCGGCCGACCTTCCCGGGCACCATACAGCACCTCCCCCAGGCCCGGCATGGCCTCGACGCATCCCCGAACGCACCCGCCACGTTCCCCAGCGGATCGAGCCCCGGCCGACCGGACCGGCGCCCACCCCTAGGCCATCCAACCGCCGTCGACAACGAACTCCGAGCCGGTGGAGTAACTGCTCTCGTCGGAGGCCAGATAGAGCACCAGCTGCGCCACCTCGTCGGCGGTGGCCTCGCGCCCGACCGGGATGCGCCGACCCACGGCCTCCCGCACCCCGAGGTCGTCGAAGAGGCCGAGCATGGGGGTGTCGATGATGCCCGGGTGCACCGAGTTCACGCGCACGCCGAAGGCGGCGAGCTCCCGGGCCACGGCCTTGGTCATGCCCCGTACGGCCCACTTGCTGGCGCTGTAGGCGAGGAAGCCGGCCGCACCCTGGAGACCGGCAACGGAGCTGATGTTGACGATCGAGCCCGACCGCTGCTGCACCATGGCCGGTGCCACCGCCTTCATGCCCAGGAACACGCCGACCTGGTTGATGTCGATCATCAGCCGGTAGTCGGCTTCGCTGGTCGTGGTGATCCCCCCGGGGCGGAAGATGCCGGCGTTGTTGACGAGCACGTCGAGGCGGCCGTGCTCCTCCAGCACGGCCGCCACCACTGCGGCCCAGGCCGACTCGCTGCGCACGTCGTGCTCCAGGAACAGGGCCCGACCCGGGCCGTGGGCGGACGCGATGGCGGCGGCGGTGGCCCGGCCCTCGTCGGCAAGGACGTCGGTGATCACGACCATCGCGCCCTGGGTGGCGAACAGAGCGGCTTCGGCCGCTCCCTGTCCCCGGGCACCGCCGGTGATGAGCGCGACCCGACCCGCCAACCGGCCGGACAGGGGGCCGGACAGGGGGCCGGACGGGACGCTCGGGTGCTCGGTGCTCACGCGCCGGACCCTACCGCCGGGCCCCTCCACAGCGCCGATCGGAGGCCAATGGCGAACCCCGCTGGGGTCGCTATGTTTACGGGCGTGTCCGCCACCACACCCCACGCTGATCTCGGCGCGCTCGTCGCCGAGGCGGAAGGGATCCCGAACTGGTCGGCCGACACCCGCTACTGGTCGATCGTCGACACCCTGGTCGACATGCCCCTGCCCGACGGCTTCGGGCTCTCCCAGCAGCTGTGCGCCAGCGACTCGCCCGCTCTGCGGCGCCTCGGTGCCCACCTGATCGCCGAGATGGCCGTGCGCGGACTGCGCCGCCACGTGCAGATCGCCGACGACGCCGTCGACGAGCTGCTGCTGCTGACCAGCCCCGACGAGGACGACGACGTGCTCACGTCGGCCATCGGCGCCGCCGGTCGGCTCGGGGGCCGTTCCCTGCGTCGTGCCGTGCTGGGCAACCTCCGCCATCCCTCGCCTGCCGTGCGCACGGCGGTCGCCATTGCGCTGCCGTCGCTGTCGGGGGGTGCCGACGACGACGAGGTCGTACGCGCGCTGATCATCCTCACGCAGGATCCGAACGCCGTGGTGCGCGATTTCGCCACCTTCTCGCTCGGGAGCCAGACCGATGCCGACGCACCGTCGGTTCGCGAGGCACTGCGCCAGCGCCTCGACGACGACGATGCCGCCACCCGCGACGAGGCGCTCATCGGTCTGGCCCGCCGGGCCGACTCCGGGGCCCGCGACCTGATCCTGGGCCGTCTGCGGGCCGGAACCCTGGCCGAGGGAGTCATCGACGCCGCCACGGAGCTGGCCGACGGTGCCGCCCTGCCCCTGCTGCGGGCCCGGCGGGCCGCGCTCGGCCCGGGGCATCCGATGTCCGCCGCCCTCGACCGTGCCATCGAGGCCATCGGGGCCATCGGGGCGTCCACGGAGGGCGGCTCGGCGACGCGGGCCGCGGACCGCCATCCCGCCACCCGCCACCGCACCGTGGCGCTGCCGCGCCAGCTCCGATGACCGACGTACCCGGGGCGCCCGATGCGCCGGGACCGCTCGGCGGGCCCACGCCGCTCGATCACCTGATCGGCCGCCTCGGAACGCTCCCCGTCGGCTCGGTCGTGGCCCTGACCGTGTTCGGACCAGGGGACCGCACGGTGACGGTGCGAAGCGACGGTGGATCAGCCTCGGTCGTGCGGGCCGCCGAGCACCGCCCCGCGG
The DNA here is from genome assembly GCA_044356125.1 of Acidimicrobiia bacterium. Lineage (GTDB taxonomy): Bacteria > Actinomycetota > Acidimicrobiia > Acidimicrobiales > JANYDT01 > JBIKWW01. The sequence goes on along the minus strand of JBIKWW010000023.1, from coordinate 15,242 downwards.
CGGTGCTGTCGTTCCACGTCGACACGCTCGCCGCCATGGCCGCCGATCCCGCCCAGGTCGACCAGCTCGTCGCCGCCGGGCGCCTCCACCGCCGGGGTGACGCCGCGATCGCCCAGGCCGCCATCGACGCCCTCGCCGGCCGCTGAACCTCCCGTCGGGCAGCCGTGACGGGCCCCGGGTTCAGTCCCGCACCGGCGTGATGCGGGCCACCACCAGACCCACCACGAGGGCCCAGAACGGGGCTCCGATGTGGAACAGGGTGAACCCGCCGGCGGCACACAGGAACGTGGCGCCGGCGGCATCGCGCTGGGCCGGATCGGTGAGCGCCCCGGCCGCTGCGCTCACGATGGTGCCGAACAGCGCCAGCCCGGTGATGGCGACCACGAACTCATGGGGCATGAGCCCGAAGATGCTGAGGGCGCTGACCCCGAACAGGCCCACGACCACGTAGACCACGCCGGTGGCCACACCGGCCAGCCAGCGGCGGTCGGCGTCGGGATGGGCGTCTGGCCCCGTGGCGATGCCGGCGGTGATGGCGGCCAGATTGAGCCCAGGTCCACCGAAGGGGGCGAGCAGCAGCCCGAACCCGCCCGTGACGGTGAGGATCCGGTTCATGTCGGGCGTGTACCCCGCCCCGCGCATGACCGCGTACCCGGGGGCGTACTGCGAGGAAAGGGCCAGGGCCAGCAGTGGCAGAGCCAGCGTGACCACGGCCCCAGGATGGAACGTGGGCGTGGTCCACAGCGGCTCGGCCAGGTGGAGCCGGGGGGAGCGGCCGGTGGTCAGGCCCGCCGCCAGTGCCACGGCGATGCCCGCCCCCGACGTCCATACGACGGCGAGCCGCGACCCCCGGGACCGGGCCACGAAGTACACCCCGATCATCATGGCCACCAGCAGGGTGACCCGGGCCTGGGCGGGGGCTCCGGGCAGGGAACGGAAGGCGCCGATCCCGAAGTCGAGCAGGACCCCGGCCAGCATGGCCGACACGATCGGGCCCGGGATGAGCGCCATCAGCCGCGAGAACGTGGAGCTCAGCCCGATGGCCACACAGACCACGGCCACCACCATGTAGGCGGCCACGGCGTCGGAGAAGCGGTAGTCCCCGAGCGTCGTCGACAGCAGCACGGCCCCGGGGGTCGAGAACGCGACGATCACGGGCTGGCGCGTCCACCAGCTCAGCCCCAGTCCGGCCACGCCCGAGCCGACGCTCACGGCGAACAGCCAGCTGTCGGCCACCCGGGTGGGCAGCCCGGCCTGCTCGACGGCCCGAGTGATGATCAGCACCGGGCCTGAGTAGCCGACGAGGACCACGAGCAGACCGGCCACCAGCGGGGCGAGTGTGGGCCTCCCCGCCGACGGGGAACGCCCCACCGCAGTCGCCGGGGCCCGCCCCGTGCTCACCCGCCCCACGCCATCGGACTGTAGGCGCCGCCGGACCGGGCACCCGTCGGGTGTGCGAATCTGCGGGGCATGCGGATCGCCTTCGGGACCGACGACGTCACCCCGGTGACCACGGCCATGCTCGAGCACCTGCGCGACGCCGGCCACGACGTGAACGTGATCGCCTACCCCGACCCGTGGGGGCTGGCGGGCCGACGCGTCGCCGAGGAGGTGCGCGACGGCCGCGCCGAGCTCGGCGTCGTGTGCTGCTTCACCGGAACGGGGGTGTCGATCGCCGCCAACAAGGTCCCCGGTGTGCGGGCTGCGCTGTGCACCGACGCCGCCACCGCCCGCGGGGCACGGCGCTGGAACGACGCCAACGTGGTGGCCCTGGGACTACGGCTGACCACGGCGACGACGGCGGCGGAGATCCTCGACGCCTTCCTCGACCCGACCATCGAGGTCGACGTCGCCGAGCAGGTCAACATCGCCCACCTCGACGACGCCATGCACGACCGGCCGTCCGACGAGCCGACCCCCTGAGGGGCCCGAGCGAGGGGCCCACCAGGTCGCTCAGCGGCGCCCGCCGCGGTCCAGCGTGGTGACCTCGAGCTGGCCGGCACCGTGGCGGGCGCGCAGGACCTTCTTGTCGAACTTGAGGGTGGAAGTCTTGGGCACCTCGGCGATGAAGGACCAGCGCTCGGGCACCCACCAGCGGGCCACGTGGTCCTGGAGGTAGGCGGCCAGCTCCTCGGCCGTCACCGAAACGCCCTCCTTCACGACCACACAGGCCATCGGGCGCTCGTCCCACTGGGCATCGGGCACGGCGACGACCGCAGCCTCGGCCACCGCCGGGTGGCCCATGAGGGTGTTCTCGAGATCGACGGAGCTGATCCATTCACCGCCGGACTTGATGACGTCCTTGGCCCGGTCGGTGATCTGCAGGTAGCCCTCGCTGTCGATGGTGGCGACATCGCCGGTGCGCAGCCACACCGAGCCGTCCGGATCGACCTGGAACTTCTCGGGAGCGGGGTCGCCGTGGTAGGAGGCGGTCACCCACGGCCCGATGGCCTGGATCTCGCCCATGGCCACGCCGTCGTGGGGCAGCTCCGTGCCGTCGTCACCCACGATGCGCAGGGTGATGCCGGCCAGGGGGCGGCCCGTCTTGGTGCGGTACCGCAACTCGTCCTCGGGGGCGGTCCCTCGGGGCGGCACCGCCATGGCCCCGAGCGGACTCGTCTCGGTCATGCCCCAGGCCTGCGTGATCTGCAGGCCGTGGCGGGTGCGGAAGCCCTCGATCAGCGACGCCGGCACGGCCGAGCCACCGACGACCACGTTGCGGATGCTCGACCAGTCGGGCCCGTTGGCATCGGCCCAGCGCAGCAGATCGCTCCACACCGTCGGCACCCCGGCGGAGAAGGTGGGGGGCTCGGCGGCCATGAAGCGGGCCAGGGGCTCGGCCTGCAGGAAGCGTGACGGCATGAGCAGGTCCGTGCCGGCGAACCAGCACGCGTAGGGCATGCCCCAGGCGTTGACGTGGAACATGGGGACGATCGCCAGGGCCCGGTCGCGTTCGGTGAGCTGGCCCACCCCGATGAACGACAGCGAGTGCAGGAACGTCGAGCGGTGCGAGTACACGACGCCCTTGGGATCCCCGGTCGTGCCGCTCGTGTAGCACATGGCGGCGGCGGAGCGCTCGGGGACTCGGGGCCAGGCGAACGTCGTGGGCCGGCCGGCGAGCAGATCCTCGTAGCGGATCACGTCTTCGGGCACGTCGAAGCCCGCCGGGGCCTCGCCCACCATCACGTAGTGGGTGACGGACGCGAGGCGGGGCCGCAGCGGCAGCAGCACCGGCGCCAGGAACCCCTCGAAGATGATCACGCGGTCGTCGGCGTGGCCGACGATGTAGGCGAGCTGGTCGGGGTGCAGGCGGAAGTTCAGGGTGTGCAGGACCGCGCCCATGGCGGGCACGGCGAAGTACGCCTCCTGGTGCTCCTGGCAGTTGAACAGCAGCGTGCCGACCCGCTGGTCGGCGTCGATGCCCAGCGACCGCAGGCCGTGGGCCAGCTGGGCCGACCGGGCGGCCACCTCGGCGAACGTGGCCGTGCGCACCCCCTCACCGGTGAAGGTGACGACACGGGACCCCGAGTACACGGTCCGCCCGTGCTCGAGGATCATCGCCACACCCAGCTCGACATCGCCCATGGTGGAGTCCATGGGCGAGATCCTGGCACGGCCCTCCTGGCCGGGGAGCTCGCCTCCGGCCGGGGGAACCGGCCCCCCGCCGGGGAACCGGCCCCCCGCCGAGCGGGCGGGCTCAGCCGACGGGGACCCGCTCGGGTCGGGCGATCCCGGCGGCGGCGTAGGCGTCGGCCTCGTCGAGGGTCTCGCGCCGTAGGAGCTCGGCCACCAGGGCGTCGAGCTGGGCGCGGTGCCCCTGCAGAAGGCGCAGGGCCTCGGCGTAGCACTCCTCCACGATGCGGCGGACCTCGCTGTCGACCAGTGCCCGGGTCTCGGGTGACGCCGCCATGGGCGACTCACCGAAGAAGCCGAGCTGGTCCGCAGGGCCGGGGAGCACGGTGAGCGGACCGATCGCCTCGCTCATCCCCCACCGGCCGACCATCGACCGGGCGATGCGGGTGACCATGTCGAGATCGCTCTCGGCGCCGGTGGTGACGTTGCCGTACACCACCTGCTCCGCTGCCCGGCCCCCGAGGGCGCCGATGATCTTGCCGCGCAGGTACCCCGCGTCGTAGGAGTAGCGGTCGTTGTCGGGCGCCTGGAAGGTCACGCCCAGGGCACCGCCGCGGGGCACGATCGAGATCTTGCGCACCGGGTCGGCGCCCGGCTGGAGCATGCCCAGCAGGGCGTGGCCGGCCTCGTGGAACGCCGTGCGCTCCCGATCCTCCTTGGACAGCACGATGCGCCGCTCCGTGCCGAGCACGATCTTCTCCATGGCGTCGGTGAAGTCGGCGTGCGACACCACCGACCTGCCCCGCCGGGCGGCCAGCAGGGCGGCTTCGTTGACCAGGTTCTTCAGGTCGGCACCCACCATGCCCGGCGTCGTCGAGGCCAGACCGGCCAGGTCGGCGTCGGCGGCCAGCGGGACCGACTTCGTGTGGACCTGGAGGATCTGCTCGCGGCCCTTGGCGTCGGGCGGGTTCACGACGACCCGCCGGTCGAATCGGCCGGGACGCAGCAGGGCCTGGTCGAGGATCTCGGGCCGGTTGGTGGCGGCCAGCACGATCACGCCCTCGGCGCCCGTGAAGCCGTCCATCTCGGTGAGGATCTGGTTGAGCGTCTGCTCCCGCTCGTCGTTGCCCCCGATGGAGTTGGCCCCGCCGCGGGCCCGCCCGATGGCGTCGATCTCGTCGATGAAGATGATCGCCGGGGCGACGGCCTTGGCCTGCTGGAACAGGTCGCGCACCCGGGAGGCGCCGACGCCGACGATCATCTCGACGAACTCGCTGGCCGACATCGAGAAGAACGGCACGTTCGCCTCCCCCGCCACGGCCCGGGCCAGCAGGGTCTTGCCCGTGCCGGGAGGGCCCGACAGCAGGGCGCCCTTGGGGATCGTGGCCCCGAGGCGGCGGTACTTGTCGGGGTTCTTCAGGAAGTCGACGATCTCGACGAGCTCGTCCTCGGCCTCGTCGATCCCGGCGACGTCCTCGAAGGTGACGCGGGGCCCGGCCCCCGCCTCGTAGCGCTTGGCCCGCGAACGGCCCAGGCCGCCCAGCCCGCCCCCCATGGAGCCCACCATGCGGCGCTGGGCCCAGATGAGCAGGCCGATGAAGAGCAGCGTGGGACCGAAGGAGAACAGGATCGTGGCCACCACGCCCGGGTCGCTGGTGGGCGGCTTGGCCACCATCTCGACGCCCTTGTCGAGCAGCAGCTGCTCGAGCGTGTCGCCGTTGGCGAAGGTGGGCTTCTCGACCCGGAAGTCGGTCCCGGTCCGAGCCCGGTCGGTCTCGTCGACCACGCTCTGGGAGCCCCGGAACGTCCCCGTGATGGTGTTGCCCTTCGAGGAGATCTCGGCCACCTTCCCCTCGTCGACGAGCGTGCGGAAGGTGTTGTAGGAGATCGGGATGCGCGTCGGCTGGGGGGCCAGGGCCTGGAAGGCCCACTGGTTGAACAGCAAGATGGCGACGCCGATCAGCAGGAACCGCCGCCACGAGCCCAGGGGCGGGCGACGCTTGCCGTTGTGGTCGGCCGAACCGGGGGTTCCCGGCGGCGCGCCCTCGACCCGCCAACGGGGCGGTGGTTCGTTCCCGTTGCGGCGGTTGCCGGTCGGGAGGGGGGACTCGGCCATGACCCCACGGTACCGGGGTCGATCGTGAACGTCACGTGAGGATCAGCGAGTACCGGAACCGGGCCGGCGGTGACTAGGGTCACCGCCGTCAGCCGATCCTCCGAAGGAGCGCCCCTATGAACATGTCGACCGCCGGCTCGATCCTGGGCAACAGCGTCCTGCGCCGTGAGGATCCCGAGCTGCTCACGGGAGCCGGTCGCTACGTCGACGACCTCCCGGTCACGGGGGCGGCCCACATCGCGTTCGTACGGTCGCAGGTGGCCCACGGACGGATCGTCTCGGTCGATGCCTCCGGCGCCGCGTCCATGCCCGGGGTCCTCGCCGTCCACACGTCGGATTCGCTGGCCCTGCCCGACTTCCACGCCTTCCCGCTGCTGCCGCCCGTGTTCGCCCGGCCCATGCTGGCCAAGGGCAAGGTCCGCTTCGTGGGCGACATCGTGGCCCTGATCGTGGCCGAGACGAAGGCCCAGGCCACCGATGCGGCCGAGCAGGTCGTCGTCGAGATCGATCCGCTGCCGGCCGTGACCGACGCCCGCGCCGCGCTCGCCCCCGGGGCCCCGATCCTGTTCGAGGAGCACGGCTCCAACCTGTGCTTCCCCACCGCCCTGGGGCCCGAGGACGCCCTGGCCGGCGCCGAGGTGATCGTGGAGGTCACCGAGTACTCCCAGCGCCTGGCCGGTGTGCCCATGGAGCCCAACGGCATCCTGGTGGAGCCCCACGCCGACGGCCGCATCACGGCGTGGACGTCGACGCAGGCTCCCAACACGATCCAGGGTGCCCTGGCCGGGCTGCTCGGGATGGAGGCCTCCCAGGTCCGCGTGGTGTGCCCGATGGTCGGTGGCGGCTTCGGGCCGAAGGCGGCCATGTACCCCGAGTTCGTGATGGCCGCCGCCATGGCCCGGGCCCTGAACCGCCCGGTGCGCTGGACCGAGACCCGCTCCGAGGACCTGCTCTCGCTGGTGCACGGCCGCGACATGGCCATGCACGTCAAGCTCGGGCTCACCCGGGCCGGCAAGATCGTGGGCCTGGAGGCCAACGTGGTGGGCGACGGTGGCGCCTACCCGGGGATCGGCGCCTTCCTGATCATCGGCACGCAGACGATGTCGCAGGGCACCTACGACATCCCCAAGATCCGCTACGTGGCCCAGGCCGCCGTCACCAACACCACGACCACGGGCGCCTACCGGGGCGCCGGTCGGCCCGAGGCCACGCAGATGCTCGAGCGGGTCATGGACGTCGCCGCCGACGAGCTCGGCATCGACCCCGTCGAGCTGCGCCGCATGAACCTCCTGCGCCCCGAGCAGTTCCCCATGACGACCCAGACCGGCGCCGCCTACGACTGCGGCGAGTACGAAAAGGCCCTCGACGCCGCCGTCGAGCATGCCGGCTACCCGGCCCTGCTGGCCGAGCAGGCCGCCCGTCGGGCCTCCGGGGCGAGCCGCCAACTGGGCATCGGCGTGTCCACCTACGTGGAGATCACGGCGCCCTTCGGTCTGCACGTCGAGTTCGGGGCCGTCGAGGTCCAGCCCGACGGCTCGGTGATCGCCAAGGCCGGAACCTCCGGGCACGGCCAGGGCCACGAAACGGCGTTCTCCATGCTGGTGAGCGAGGTCATGGGCGTCCCCATGGACCAGGTGAAGCTGGTGCAGAGCGACACCGACCAGATCCCCCGGGGCTCGGGAACCATGGGCTCGCGTTCGCTGCAGACGGCCGGTTCGGCCATCTGGAACGCCGCCGGCGTGGTGATGGAGAAGGCCCGGCAGCTCGCCGCCCACCTCCTCGAGGCCAACGCCGACGACATCGTGAAGGGCGACGGCGTGCTCCACGTCGCCGGCACCCCGTCCAAGGCCCTCACCTGGGCCGAGCTGCACGCCGCCGCCCACGACCCGGCCAAGCTGCCCGCCGGCATGGAGCCCGGCCTGGCCCACGCCGGGGACTTCGACGGCGGCAACTCGACGTTCCCCTTCGGCGCCCACGTGGCCGTCGTCGAGGTCGACACCGAGACCGGCGCCGTCACCCTCCTGCGCCACATCGCCGTCGACGACTGCGGCAAGATCCTCAACCCGCTGCTCGTGCGCGGCCAGCAGCACGGCGGCATCGCCCAGGGCGTGGCCCAGGCACTCTACGAGTGGGTCCGCTACGACGACGACGGCAACCCGATCACGGCCACGCTGGTCGACTACTCGGTGCCCTCGGCCGCCGAGCTGCCCAGCTTCGAGGCCTACAACACCGAGACCCCGACCTTCCGCAACCCGCTGGGAGCCAAGGGCATCGGCGAGTCGGGGACGATCGGGTCCACCCCGGCCATCCAGAACGCCGTGGTCGACGCCGTGTCGCACCTGGGCGTGCGCCACATCGACATGCCCTGCACCCCGGAGCGGGTGTGGGCGGCGATCCAGGCGGCCCGCTAGGACCCCCGGCCCCCGGGGCCCCGGGGGCCGACACCAACGCAGCATGACGCGAGGCGTCTCCTCCGGCCCGAGCGACGGGCGCAGAGCCCGACGCGCCGGGAACCAGGAGCGCGTCCTCGACGCCGTCCGGGAGCTGTTCGCCGAGTCGAACCTGTTCCCCTCCATGGACGAGATCGCCGACCGCTCCGGGGTGTCGGTCCGCTCGATCTACCGGTACTTCGCCGACACCGACCAGCTCATGGCCGCCGCCGTGGAGCGGGCGCTCGTCCTCGGGGCCGACTCCTCCCGCATCCACCGCTTCGCCACCGGCGACTTCGAGGACCGACTCCAGGAGTTCGTGCGCGTGCGAGTGCGGCTCTACGAGCGTCACGCCGCCGGCTTCCGGGCCGCCCGCCACCACGCCGAGAGCGCCCCCCACCTGGACGACGCCCTGGCCCGCAGCCGGGCCTGGCTGCGCGAGCAGACCGAGGGCCAGTTCGCCCCGGAACTGCGCTCGCTCGGGCGCGCCGAACGACGGGCGGCGGCGGCCGCCTGCGATGCCGTCAGCCAGCTCGACGCCCTCGACTACCTGCGCCGGGTGCGGGGCTGCAGCCCGCGGGAGTGCGAAGCGGTCCTGCGCCGGGCCATCCGGGCCAGCCTGGCGCCGCTGCGCTGACCCGACGACGGGATGCCCTGCGGCGATCCGTCGAGCGTGATGGCGTTCAGTGCGACGGCTGCTCCGGGACGCGGCGGCGGAGGCGGGCCGTGAACCCCAGGTAGTCCCACACCAGCGTGTCCCCCTCGAGGCGACGGCGGACCTCGACCGGCAGGCCGACCGGCCGCAGGACGTGCACCCCGTCCTCGTAGGTGGCCACGACCTGGATCGGCGTGGTCTTGTCCAGCTCGGCGACGTCGTGCACGCCGTGCTCGAGGACGCCGTCGCAGCGCATGTCGTGGATGATCCCCGAGGCCGTCACGACCAGCCGGTCGCCGCACTGCTCGATGCGCTGCAGGCGGCCCAGGCCCGGATGGCCGGGGACCGGGGCGCCCTGCACCGAGACCTCCACGACCTCCCAGGTCCCTCGCAGATCAGGAGCCCCGTCGACGAGTGGTTCACTGCATCCGGCCAGCACCGGCGGGGGCATCTCACCCGTCCATCCACCGGGAGGCGTGTGGGCGACGGGGATGTCCGAACTGTGGAGCGCCATCCTCCGATGCTAGGTTCATGGCAGAGAACTTGCCAATAGTTCACCGACCTCCGGGGGGCCTTCCGATGATCGACCGACCGCCGTTCCCGGGCCGCATCGGTCGCACCGTCGCCGAGTCCGAGCCCTGGTTCGAGACCCCGCCCCACCCCGGAGAGTCGGCCCCCGACGTCCTCGTCATCCTCCTCGACGATCTCGGCTTCGCCCACCTCGGCTGCTTCGGTTCCGACATCGAGACCCCGAACCTCGACGCGCTGGCCGCCGACGGACTGCGGTTCACCAACTTCCACGTGACGCCGCTGTGCTCGCCCACCCGGGCGGCGCTGCTCACCGGCCGTTCGAACCACCTCGTGGGCATGCGCACGGTGTCGAACTTCATCACCGGCTTCCCCAACCAGCTCGGCCACATCTCCGAGCACGCCGCCACCGTCGCCGAGGTGCTGGGCGACGCCGGATACGGCACGTTCTGCGTGGGCAAGTGGCACCTGGCGCCCATGGAGCAGTGCTCGGCGGCGGGCCCGTTCGACCAGTGGCCGCTGGCGCGGGGCTTCCACCGCTTCTACGGCTTCCTCGACGGCGAGACCGACCAGTTCCATCCCGAGCTGGTGGCCGACAACCACCCGGTGGACCCGCCCGGTGGCCCCGAGGACGGGTACCACCTGTCCGAGGACCTCGTCGACCAGGCGCTGCGCATCGTCGGCGACTGGACCGGCGTACGGCCGGATCGGCCCTTCTTCGGTTACGTCGCCTTCGGCGCCACGCATGCGCCGCACCAGGCCCCGCCGGAGTTCCTGGCCAAGTACCGCGGCCGCTACGACGAAGGCTGGGACATCGTGCGCCGCCGCTGGTTCGAGCGCCAGCTCGAGCTCGGCGTGATCCCGCCCGACACCCGCCTGGCGCCGCGCAACCCGGGGGTGAAGGCCTGGGACGACCTGTCCGACAACGAACGGCGCCTCGCCTGCCGTCTGCAGGAGGCCTTCGCCGCCTTCCTCGACCACACCGACGCGCAGATCGGCCGGCTCGTCGAGGGCCTCCGGCGCCTGGGACGGCTGGAGAACACGATCATCGTCGTGCACGCCGACAACGGCGCCTCGCAGGAGGGCGGGCCCTTCGGCGTGATGCACGAGATGAAGTTCTTCAACGCCATCCTCGAGACGCCCGACCAGGCCATCGCCCGCATCGACGACATCGGCGGCCCCAACGGCCACACCAACTACCCGTGGGGATGGGCCCAGTGCGGCAACACGCCGTACCGCTGGTACAAGCAGAACACCCATGAAGGCGGCGTCCACGTGCCGATGATCGTGCACTGGCCCGCTGGCATCCCGGCCGAGGAACGCGGCACGCGCCGCGACCAGTTCACGTTCGTGTCCGACATCGCGCCGACCGTCTACGAGCTCGTCGGCGTGCAGGCCCCCGAGGTCCGCCGCGGCGTCGAGCAGCTCCCGATCACCGGCCACTCCTTCGCCGCCGCGCTGACCGACGCCGCCGCGCCCGCCACCAACACATGCCAGGTCTTCGAGAACGGTGGCAGCCTCGGCATCGTGGCCGACGGCTGGAAGGCGGTGCTCAAGCACACCCCCGGCACCGACTACGCCAACGAACGCTGGGAGCTCTACCACCTCGACACCGACCGCTCCGAGTGCGACGACCTCGCCGCGGCCAGGCCCGAGAAGCTGGCGGAGCTGCTCGCCCGGTTCGAGGAGGAGGCCGCACGGGCCGGGGTGTTCCCGCTCGACGACCGCGGCGTCGCCCTCTTCGGCGCCCGCTTCCGCGACCGCTCACCCCACCCCGCCAACCGGCGCTACGTGTACCGCCCGCCGATGTCGCCCCTGCCCGGCCAGGCGTCGGCCGCCATCGGCGGGCGCAACGTCGATCTCACCGCCCGGGTCACCATGACGTCGGGTGATGAGGGCGTCCTGTTCGCCACGGGCACGCAGAACTCGGGGCTGTCGCTGTTCGTCCAGGGTGGGCGCCTCGTCGTGGACTACAACGCCTTCGGGGACCACACCGTCATCGAGTCGGGTCCGCTCGGCCCGGGGGACCACGAGCTCGGCCTGCGGCTGCGGCGCGGGGAGGGGATGGCCGGTTCGGTGGAGCTGGTCGTCGACGGCGACCCGGCGGGGAGGGCCGAGTTGACCCTGTTCATGCGCATGATGTCCTCGATCGGGCCGAGCATCGGCGAGGACCACGGATCACCGGTGTCGACTCGCTACCGGGCGCCCTACCGCTTCGGCGGCGTGCTGCACGAGATCGTCGTGCAGTCGAGCCCGGAGCGCTTCGGCGACGTCGCCGCCGCCCACGCCCGTGCCGAGTCGGCCCGCCAGTAGCGGCCCCCCCCCCCCCTTTCCCGGGCGCCCCCCCCGCCCCCCCCCGGCCCCCCCCCCCCCCCCCCCCCCCCCCCCCCCCCCCCCCCCCGCGCCCCCCGCCCCTTCCCGCCCTCTCCCCCGCCCAGGAGCGCCCATGGAGACGATCCGCACCCCCGACGACCGGTTCGCCGATCTGCCCGACTGGCCGTGGGCGCCCCACTACGCCGAGATCGACGACCTCGACGGCGCGACCCTGCGCGTCCACTACATCGACGAGGGTCGGCCCGACGCCGACCCCGTGCTCCTCCTGCACGGGGAGCCGACCTGGGGCTACCTGTTCCGGCACATGGTCGGGCCGCTCGTGGCAGCCGGCCTGCGGGTCGTGGTGCCCGACCTCGTCGGCTTCGGCCGCTCCGACAAGCCGACGGCCACGGGCGACTACACCTATGCCCGCCACGTGGCCTGGATGCGCCAGCTGATCGTCGACCGGCTCGACCTGCGCCGCATCACGTTCTTCGGACAGGACTGGGGCGGCCTCGTCGGCCTGCGGGTCCTGGCCGGCGATCCCGACCGCTACGCCCGGGTCGTCATCGGCAACACGGGGCTGCCCACCGGTGACAACCGCCCGTCCCCGGCCTTCCTGGCGTGGCAGCGCTACTCGCAGACCGTCGAGGACTTCCGGGTCGGTGGGATCGTGAAGGGCGGCTGCCAGCGCGAGCTCAGCCCTGCGGAGGTCGCCGCCTACGACGCCCCCTTCCCCGACGACCGCTACAAGGCCGGAGCCCGGATCTTCCCGGCACTGGTGCCCACCGCCCCCGACGATCCGGCTTCGGCCGACAACCGGGCCGCCTGGGCCGTGCTCGAGCGGTTCGATCGTCCGTTCGTGTGCGCCTTCTCCGACAAGGACCCGGTCACCGCCGGCGGCGACAAGCCGTTCCGTCAACGCATCCCAGGAGCCCAGGGTCGCGTCCATCCCGCCGTCGAGGGCGGCGGTCACTTCCTCCAGGAGGACCGTCCGGAGGCCCTCGTCGCCCTGATCACCGCACTCATCGAGGAGACGAACTGATGGCCTACCGCCCCGGCTACGGACAGGTCGACCGCGCCTACGGGATGCGCATGGCGACGATGGCGCCCGATGAGGACGGGCCCGTCCTGATGGTGAACCTCATGCGGTACCGGGAACGGGCGGCGTACGCCGACGGCACCGACGGTGGCGTGAGCGGCCGGGAGGCCGACGACCGCTACGCCCCGGTCGAGGTCCTCGCCGACATCGGGGCGACCGTGGTGCTCTTCGGTGACGTCGTGGCCCAGCCCGTGGGGGCGACGCCGCGGTGGGACCGGGTCGGCTGCGTGAGGTACCCGACCCGACGGTCGTTCGTCGAGATGCAGAACAGGACGGACTTTCGCGACCAGCACCGCCACAAGGAGGCGGGGATGGCCGAGACGATCGTCATGGGCTGCCAGCCCGAAGGGGGACCCGCCGGGCCGGGCGGGACGGCCCGCGACCGCGGCCGCTTCGTGCTCGTCGAGGTGCGCCACCGGGCGGCTCCGGGGGGACCCGGGACGCCAGGCGACGCCGCGAGCGTCTTCCCCTACCGCGTCGAGGGCACGATCGTGGGCGACGGCCGGACCTGGGAGACGGTCCGCTTCACCCGGTTCGACACCGAGGAAGCGGCCGTAGCGGCCGCCACCGCAGCTTCCGGAACAGGCCCCGACGAAGACCGCTACGGCCTCGTCGTCGCCGCCCGCATCGACCGGCTCTGACGCACCGTCACCGGGCCACCGGGACAGTCCCCGGTTCAGTGCGGGACGGCTGCGGCGACGGCTGCGGGGACGGCTGCGGGGTCAGCGCGGGGATCGGCGCGGCGCGGACGATCGGGCCGTCGACTTCGACGCGGACTTCGCCGCGGGCTTCGACCCTTGCCTGGCCGTCGACTTCGACCCCGGCTCGGCCGCCGACCTCGCGCCCCGACGCGGCGGCGGGGGTGGAGGAGGCGGGGGCGGTGGGGGCGGCGGGGGCTCCCGCCGGGGCATGAACGCGGCGAGCATCCCGGCCGCCGGCCCGCCGAGGAGATCAGCGACGGGGCCCAACCGACGGGGCAGCTCGCCGAGCATCGTGGCCGCCGAACGGAGCTGGTGGGTGAACGCGTCGAGGACCTCGGGGACCTGCTCCAGGTTGGTCGCATCCATCGCCGCCCCGAGGCGCTGGAGGTTGGGGAGCATCGAGGCCAGCGGGCCGTCGAGCGCGTCGCCCACCTCGCGCATCCGGGCGGCGAAGCGGTCCATCTCCGGGGCGAGGGCCCGCGCCGGGCCCTCGACCACCGACACCACCGAATCGACCCGGCCCAGGATCGACTCGAGCTGCTGGGCGCTGCGCTGGAGGGACTCGATGGTCCCGACCATGGCGGCGAAGGACCGCCGGGCCGTGTCGGCCGTGGCCATCAGGCCGAGCAGCACCTGCATCGGCGACTGCACGAACGCCGAGAAGTCGAAGTCGTCGCTGCGTCCGTCGGCCTGGCCGGTCGTCATGCGCGCACCCTAGCTGGGCGTGCGGGGCGACCGCCGGGTGACCGGCCCCGTTGCCGCGGGGTCGGGTTAGCGTCGTCGGCGTGAGCGTGGACGTCCGCACCATGACCCTGCCCCAGCTGGACCTGATGGTCCTGTCCGAACGCGACGACATGATCGCCGCCCTCGGCGCCGTACGGGGTGAGCACTGGCTCGCTCGCACGCCGCTCGGGTACACGATCACCCGCCACGACGAGGCCGGAGCCTTCCTGCGCGACCGTCGCTTCTTCCAGGCGGCCCGCCTGCTCACCCAGGGTCGCACCGACATCGACCCTCGCCTCGGGGCCCAGCGCCGCGAGTCGGTCCTCACGGCCGAGGGCGACACCCATGCCCGCCTGCGCCGCCTCGTGGCGCCCGCCTTCTCGCCGAAGTCGACCGATCGGCTGCGTCCCTTCATGCGATCGGTGGTGACGTCGCTGCTCGACCGCTTCACGGCCTCGGGGAGCTGCGAGCTCGTCGGGGACCTCTGCGAGCCGTACCCGATCCCGATCATGTGTGAGCTGCTCGGCGCCCCGAAGTCGGACTGGAAGCTGTTCAGCCGCCTGGCCACGGACCTGCTCGCCATCTTCAACAACGACCTCGTCAACGACGGGCCGCGCATCGTCGCCGCCCGGGACGAGCTCGACGTGTACACCCGGGATCTGATCGCCCGCAGGCGCCGGGAGCCGGCCGACGACCTCATCACGGCCCTCATCGCCGCCGAGGAGGCCGGCGACCGTCTGAGCACCGACGAGCTCGTGTCGATGGTCGAGGCCGTCATCGTGGCGGGCACCGACACCACCCGCAATCAGCTCAGCTGCTCGGTGGCTCTGCTGGCCCAGCACCCGGACCAGTGGGCATTGCTGGCCGAGCGCCCCGATCTGGCCGGCGGTGCCGTCGAGGAGACCATGCGGGTCATCGGGGCGGTCCGGGGGACCGCCCGGTACGCGCCCGAGGACCTCGAGTTCAACGGGGTCCTGTTCCCGGCCGGCACGCTCGTGTTCCCCAGCTTCATCGGCGCCAACTTCGACGAGTCCGTGTACCCCGAGCCGCACCGCTTCGACATCACCAGGGCCCACGCCAGCCCCCATCTGACCTTCGGGGC
>JBIKWW010000280.1:0-5267 GCA_044356125.1 Acidimicrobiia bacterium | reverse complement strand
AGGCGGCATCGGCCGACGTGACCACGTTGAAGTGGGACTGCTGGCCGAGCGCCGCCCGCACGGTGATGATCGCCTGCTCGAGCGCGCCGGCTCCGACCGTCACCGCCACGACGGAGCGGGCCGCTCGACCGGAATGCTGCTCGGGGGACAGGAAGGCGAACGCCCATGCCAGGGTGAGGGCGTAGATGCCGATCGACACGAAGAACCGGGTCGGCTTCTCCCACACGTTCACCCCGAGCAGCCGACGGTCGTCGACGGCCATGAGCATCAGCGAGGGGATCGCCGCAGCGACCATGGCGACCCCGAAGCAGGCGAGGGTCGGCTGGCGAGCGACGAGACCGGTGCCCGGTCGCACGCGGTACGGGGCCCGTCCCGGTCGCCACGGTCGTTGTGCCATCCAGGGCGTTCCGCCGGCTCGGGTGGCGCCGCTGGCGCCGCCGGCTCCGGTGGTCACCCAGTCGTCGACGGCGCCGGAACCCCGGATGCTCATCGGGTCTCGAAGCGACGCGCCCCGCGTGTCAGGAGCCAGACACCCGTTGCGAGGAACCAGAGCTGGACGACGGTGACCGTGACGGTGAGCAGCGGACCGGGATCGACACCGAAGACCTCGATGGCACCGATGGCCAACGCGATCGCCGACACCACGCTCCCCACGGCGATCCCGCGGGGGATCGCCCTCGAGCGCAGAAGACCCACCGACAGCAGCGCGATCGAGATCGCCGCGAAGAGCCCGACGCCGAGCACCTCGCCGATCGCGCCTCCGTAGGAGTTGAGCGCGTGGTAAATGCGCTCGATCGTGTACCGCTGCCCTTCATCGGCGGTCCTGGCATAGGCGTCCGCGAGCTCAGGCATCGGGATGAGCCAGCGGATGATCCCGAGGCTGCGGGCGATCGCCGAGGCGATCGCGAAGCCGACGACCAGCCGTCGGACCCCCTTGGCCAGGTCGCCTTCGACGAGCCGGGCGAGCATGGTGATCGTGACGGCGAACAGCACCGAGTAGATCAGATAGACCGCGTAGCCGAAGCGGACGGCGCCCTCGTTGTCGGCCAACCTCGGCAGCGCGACCGAGGCCGGGTCGTCGAGGCCGGCGGGCCAGTTGACGGCGGCTCCGAGAACGACGAGTGGCACGAAGAGCAGCAGTGCCTGGGCGAGGGAGGCCCAACCGGCACCGCGTGCCGGGGGAGTGTCGTCGAGGCGGTCGGGGGATGTCAGGTTCATGATCTGGGTCCAGTCCGTTTGGTAGGGGTGCGGGTCGGTTGTCGGTGGGCGGTTGCGGGTGTCGGGTGTGCCGGAGCGGTCAACGGGCTGAGCCGACGGGCTCGGAGGTCCTGGCTGCCGGTCCGTCGCCCTCGCGCAGGCCGTAGCGATCGTGGAACCGGCGCAGCGGAGCCGGAGCCCACCAGTTGGCCTCGCCGGCGAGCCGCATGAAGGCCGGCACGAGGAATGCCCGGACGACGGTGGCGTCGACGAGCACGGCGAGGCCGAGGCCGATGCCGAACATCTTGATGAAGCTCACACCCGAGGTCCCGAAGGCGAAGAAGGTGATGGCCAGCAGCGCAGCCGCAGCAGTCACGATCGAGCCGGTCCGCTCGAGGCCGAGGGCCACGGAGGCCTCGTTGTCGCCGGTGCGGTCGTGCTCCTCCTTGATGCGGGAGAGCAGGAACACCTCGTAGTCCATCGAGAGGCCGAAGGCGATGCAGAACATCAGGATCGGCATCGACGTGTCGATCGCCCCGGTGGCGGTGAAGCCGAGGAGGTCCGACAGGTTGCCGTCCTGGAAGATCCAGACCATGGCACCGAACGTGGCTGTGAGGCTGAGTGCGTTCAGCACCAGCGCCTTGATGGGAACGAGCAGGCTGCCCGACAGGAGGAACAGCAGCACGAACGTGGCGACGATGATGATCCCCAGGGCGAGTGGGAGGGACCCGCTGATCGCCGCCTTGGTGTCGATCAGTCCTGCTGCGGCTCCGGCGACGGCGAGGTCGACCGGGGCGTCGAGAAGCCGGATCGCCTTCACCAGCTGCTCGCCGTTGGCGGAGGCGACAGCGAAGTCGGGGACGACCGACAGCCAGGTGATGCCCTCGCCGACGAACCGCTGGTCCGCTTCACCGGTCGCCACCTGCGCGCCGTTCACATAGGTGCCGACGGCACTCTCGACACGGGCGACACCCTGGAGCGACGAGATCGACTCGGCGACGGTGGTGATGTCGGCCCTGCCGGCATCTGTGGTCACGTCCACCCGGTCGACCACCACGCCGAAGCCCTCGGCGGTGTTCCCGGAGAACTCCGTGCGGAGGATCTCCGACGCCTGGCGGCTCTCGGCTGAGGTCGGGAGCACACGATCGTCGGGTGCCCCGAACTGCACCCGCAGGAACGGTGCACCGAGCAGCAGCAGCGCCACGGTGACGGTGGCGGCGATCGGGATGGGACGCCGCATCACGAAGGTGGCGACACGGTGCCAGAAACCCTCGTGTTCGGCCCGACGGCTGCGATCACGGCCGATGCGCAGCGAGTTCACCCGGTGGCCGAGGACCGCCAGCAGCGCCGGGAGGGCGAGCAGTGAACCGGCGAGGGCGAGGAGCACGACCGCCACGCCGGCGTAGGCGAACGACCGCAGGAAGTACAGCGGGAACACGAGCAGCGCCGAGAGCGACACAGCGACGGTGAGGGCGCTGATCAGGATCGTGCGGCCGGCGGTCTCCATGGTGCGCACCACCGCCTCGTCAGGTGGAAGGCCGTTGCCGAGCTCCTCCCGGTAGCGGGAGACCATGAACAGGCTGTAGTCGATGCCGAGCCCGAGCCCAAGTGCCGTCGTCAGGTTGACGGCGTAGATCGACACGTCGGTGACCGACCCGAGCAGGAACAGGCTGAGCAGGGTCCCGACGATGGCGATCACGCCGACCAGCAGGGGCAGCGTTGCGGCGACCACACCCCGGAACACGAGCAGCAGCAGGATCAGCGTCAGCGGGATGGCGATCAACTCCGCTCGCAGCAGGTCGCCCTCGATCGTGTGGCCGATGTCGGCGAAGACGGCTTCCCGGCCCCCGACCAGCACGTTGAAGGGGCCCTGCGCGCCACTCACTTCGTCGGACACCAGGGTCAGGCGTTCCTCCACCTGCGTGGCGTCGCCGGTGATCCGGGCGAGCACCAGCGCAGTCGTGCCGTCTTCGCTGCGCAGCGGCTCGGCCCCCCCCAGGGACCAGTAGGAGGCCACCTGCTCGACACCCTCGATCGCATCGAGGCGCGCGGCCAGGTCGGCACCGGCTGCGGCCACGGATTCATCGTCGACGTTCGCCCCTTCGGCCTTCGCGACGAGCACCACGTTCGGCTCGCCTCCGGCGAAGCGCTCGTCGAGCAACTCGGTCGCCTTGGTGCTCTCGGCCGAAGGGTCGTCGAATCCCTGTGTCTTCAACACGCCGAACGCGCCGCCGCCGATGACTCCGGCGACGACGATGAACAGCGCCGCCAGCGACAGCACGAGGCGCCGCCTCCGAACGGTGAACCACCCGAGTCGAGTGAGCATGGCTTCATTCCCCTGTTTCCCTGGTCCGGCGACCCCGTGTCGCCGCCGGGTGCATCGTCGGGGCTGGGCGGTGCCGGCGGCATCGGACGGCGGTCGGCTCTCGGAGGGGTCTGCAGGCCGGGCGTGACCCGTACCGTGGTCCGGTGACAGCTGGAGTCCGGTCCCGTACGCTGCAGGTCGTGGACGCCACGCCGCCCGCCTCGAACCGACTCGACGATCGGGCCGCCAACGGCGACTGGCGTCTGGCCACGACCACCGTGATGGCCATCGCCGCGGCCGGAGCCGCGCTCGTCGCCATCTTCGGTCAGGGCGGCTCGTTCACTGCGATCACGGTCACGTTCGCCCTGGTCTCGCTGGTCCCCTGGGCCTTGGTGGCGGGTGGGGTGAGGATGGCCCCCGTGCTCTTCGCGCTCCTGACGCTCTGCCCGGTGGCGGTGATCATGCTGGTCGACCGCAACCCCGGTGGTGTCTTCCCGGCCATGCTGGCGGTGGTGTGGTTCATGCGGGACTACCAGCTCCGCTGGCTCAGCTGGGGCGTGTTCGGAGCTGCCGCAGCAATCGTGGTGGCGCTCGCCCTGTTGGAGAGCAACACCCACGAGACGGGCACCTTGTACTTCCTCGGCGGCCTTGGAGTGGCCGCAGTGACGGGGACGATGCTGCGGCGCCAGGAGGTGCTCGTCGCCCATCTGCGCGAGGCCCATGCCCGCCAGGAGGCATATGCCGTGGTGGAGGAGCGCACCCGGATCGCCCGTGAGGTGCACGACGTCGTCGCCCATTCCCTCACCGTGACCATGCTCCACGTCGCCGGGGCCCGTCGCGTGCTGGCCAATGACCCGGCCCGCGCCGCCGATGCGCTCGACCGGGCCGAGACCGTCGGGCGCGAGAGCCTCGACTCGATCCGTCAGGTGGTCGGTCTGCTTCGCACCGGCAACGACGGGGACGGCCGGTCGGGCCCGCTCCCCGTGCTCGGCGACATCCCGGGACTGGTCGACCAGTACCGCGTCGCGGGTCTGTCGGTCTTGGGCGACCTGCGACTCGACGGTGTGGGGGCCGACCCCGCCACCTCGCTCACGGCGTTCCGGGTCGTCCAGGAGGCGCTCGCCAACGCCCTGCAGCACGCCCCCGGATCGCCGGTCCGGCTCGATGTCGGGGGCACGGCCGATGGCGCGGCCCTCCGCATCGTCGCCGAGAACCCCACGCCGTCATCGGGTGTCCGGCCGTCGCGGGAGCGTGCCGGTCTCGGTGTGCGCGGCATGACGGAGCGGGTCCGCGCCGCCGGAGGATCGGTGCAGGTGGGTGCCGTGGACGGGAGGCTCTGGCGGGTCGAGGCGTGGCTCCCACTGCGCCAGACCGTCCTGCCGTGACCGCGCAGGACGGGGCCGCTCAGGATCGGGCCGCTCAGGACGGGGCCGCTCAGGACGGGACCGCTCAGGGCGGTCCGGACAGCGGTCCGGGCGCCACACCGACTGGAGCCGTGAGGGTTGTCCTCGTCGACGACCAGCCACTCGTGCGGGCGGGCATCTCGATCATCCTGTCCACGGAGCCGGACATCATCGTGGTGGCCGAGGCGGCCGATGGCGAGCTCGGTCTTGTCGCCACCGCCGCGCACCGGCCTCACGTGGTGCTGATGGACGTGCGCATGCCGGGCATGGACGGCATCGAGGCCACGGCACACCTCCGCGCCGCCGCCGGTCCGCCGGTGCTCGTGCTCACGACCTTCGACGACGACGAGGTCCTGTGGGGT